>DASUNL010000179.1:0-13335 GCA_036277175.1 Pyrinomonadaceae bacterium
CCCATCCCCGTGCTCGACGGCGGCATGATTTTCATGCTGCTCGTCGAGGGCGCGCTGGCGACCGTCGGCCTGAAGCTCTCGATGCGGATGCGCGAGCGTATCCAGCAGGTCGGTTTCGTCTTCCTTTTGCTGCTGATGGGCTTCGTCATCATCAACGACATCACGAAGCTCGCCACCCGCGTCCGAGGGACTAACAGCCCGCCCGCCGCGACGCAGCCGAAGTAGCGACGCCGTGAACCTTCGAGTTTGAGACGACGTTAGAGTTTGTATGAGAGAGACGAGGCCGGTAAAAGTTAAGGACGTGCAGATTGGCGGCGGCGCGCCCGTCGCCGTCCAGTCGATGACGAAGACTGAGACGAGCGACGTCGAGGGGACAGTCGCGCAAATCGAGGAGATGGTGCGCGCGGGCTGCGAGATAGTGCGCGTCGCCGTCCCGAACAAGGAGGCGGCCGTCGCGCTCAAGGAGATACGCCGCCGCGTCCCCCAAGTCCCGCTCGTCGCCGACATACACTTTCATTACAAGCTCGCCCTGATGGCGCTCGACGCGGGCGTCGATAAGCTGCGGCTCAATCCCGGCAACATCGGCGCGCACGAGCGCGTGCGCGAAGTCGTCCGCGCGACGAAAGAGCGCGGCATCCCCATCCGTATCGGCGTCAACGGCGGGTCGCTCGAAAAAGACCTTCTGAAGAAGTACGGGACGGCGACGCCCGAGGCGATGGTCGAGTCGGCGCTGCGCCACATACGGATTCTCGAAGACCTAGACTTCCGCGACATCGTCGTCTCGCTCAAGGCTTCGGACGTTCATCGCACGGTCGACGCCTACCGTCTGCTCGCCGAGCGCGTCGAATACCCATTGCACCTCGGCGTGACCGAGGCGGGGACGGCGTTCGCGGGCACAATCAAGTCGGCCATCGGACTCGGCATCCTCCTGCACGAAGGCATCGGCGACACCATCCGCGTCTCGCTCGCCGCCGAGCCGCAGGAAGAGGTGCGCGTCGCTTGGGAGCTTCTCAAGTCTCTTGAACTGCGCAAGCGCGGCGTGACGGTCGTCGCCTGCCCGACGTGCGGACGCTTGGACGTTCCCAACTTCGTCGAGATAGTCACCGAGATTGAGCGCAGGCTCGCGCACATCGAGGAGCCTCTGCACCTTTCAATCATGGGCTGCGAGGTGAACGGGCCGGGCGAGGCGCATGATAGCCAACTCGGCGTCACCTTCGGCAAAGGCGTCGGGATGATTTTCAAGAACGGGCGTCCGATGCGCAAAGTCTCCGGCGCGGACATCGTCGAGGCGTTCGTCGCCGAGACCGAGCGGCTCGTCAAAGAAGTCTCGCATGACGCGAGCGTTGACGAGACGAGGCCCGAACTCGTCAGCATCGAGCGCCGCGCGTAAGCGTCAGGCGCGCGGCACTGATTCGTAGCGAAGTTGAATGGAGAAAGAAGAGGCCCGCCCGCGCGGGCCTCTTCTTTTTTGCGTGTGCGTCTTTGGCTCTTTCGGGAAACGCATCAAGGCCCCGACGCGCCGTGGTTGATCCAGTCCTGTATCGCGTTGATGGCGGCGGCGTTCATCGGCCCACCGCAGGGCATCTGCCCGCCGCAGGGCGCGGAGGGGCCGCCGAAGCAGGACGTGATGTTCGGGCAGCCAGCGAGGCTGCCGTGCGTCCCGTTAACCTTGTGGAAGAGGTAACTCTGCGCGGCGTTGCCGGGCTCGACGCGCTTCATCGAGGGAAGTTCCGAGGAGTTGACGTTGTTGATGAGACCGAAGGACGCGCCGGATGAGAGGTCGAGTCCCTCCGGCGCGCTCGCGCCGCCCGTGTGGCAAGCCGTGCAGGCCGTGCCGCCCGTCCCGATGCCGTCCCAGATGGGTTGAATGTTGGTCGTGTAGAAGTTGGCGGGCGTGCCTGCGCCCGGCGTGAAGTCGCCGCAGAGCGTCCCGTTCCAGCCGTTGGCGTTGCTGTCGAAGGTGTCGCCGAAGACCTGAAACTGCGCGGGCATGCTCGGCCCCGTGCTCGTCCAGAAGATGCGGTAGGTGACGGCGGCGTGCGGCATCACGCGCTGCGTGCAGACGCGCGACTCGGCGCGGCCGAGCACGTCGATGAGGTCTGACGACTTGTCGAAGACGATGGGCAGCGAGTTGGGCGGGCTTGCGCCGAAGATGTTGGCGACGTGGCAGGTGCGGCAGGTGCGCGCCACCACGTCGCGGTACACCCCGCGCTGGATGGGCTGCGAGTCCCAGCCCGTGACGACGAAGTTCTCGTCCTGTTCGGGGAGCGGGGGCGGCGGCGTGTACATGCCCGTAATCATCTCGGGGATGGCGGCCGTGGCCGAGATGTTGGTCGGCTCCTGCGTGTGCGTCAGGCTGACGAGGTCGTTGAGGTCTTTAATCGCCTGCGCCTGCGCGGTCTTGTCGAGCGCCGAGGGGAAGACGTAGAAGCGGGTGTCGAAGGGGAGGAAGCGCGACCCGAACTTGGTGTCCTCGGGGCCGTCGAAGGTGGGGACGCCCGCCGTCGGGCCGCTCGGGTAGACGCCGTTGTGACAGACCATGCAGAGCTGCGGGATGGGGCGCGGGCGGAGGTTGGCCGGGCCGGAGTCGAGGTCGGCGGCGCGGAGCTGGCCCGTGCCCGCCGAGTTGTAGACGTAGAACTTGACGACGCGCTCGGTGTCGGTGAACTCGCCGTTCGGGTCGCCGGGCGGGTTCTCGATGCGCGAGTACTCCATCGCGACGGTCGCGACGGGCGGGCTCGGGCTGCCCGCGCTCGCGTCGGCCGTGAGCGCGTCGTCGGCGTCAGTCTGGTCGTCGGTCAGGATGTTGCCGTAGTTGGTGACGTAGCAGGCGACGTCGAAGAGGTTGTCGCTGGCGAGCTGTTGTTTGCAATGCATGTCGCGGCCGAAGCCGAGGTCGCCGCCGTTGGCGAACGAGGCGCGCACCTCGGGCGGGTTGTCGAAGCCGTTGACGGTCTTGAACTGGTCGAGCGTCAGGCGCTTGTCGCGCGGGTCAATCTGTTTGTAGTAGTCGGCCGACGCCTGATCGAGCGCGGCGGCGATTGCGTCGTCGGTCGGGTCGCCGGGGATCAGCTCGCCCAAGTTCGTCGCCTCGAACGAGTAGAGTCCTTGCAGGAACTCCTCGGTCGGCTCGGCGACCGCCTCATCGGTCAGCTCGACGGTCGTCGAGCAGGCGAGGTAAGAAGGCCCGGCCGGGAGGTTCGGCGAGGTGGGGTTCTGCTGGCCGCCCGTGTTGACGACGAAGACGCCGATGGGCGTGTCGTTGTTGTCCTGCCGGATGGGGACGAGGACGATGTTGGTGTTGGTCGGCAGGTTGTAGATGACGTGCTCCTGCGGCGCGTCGTTGTCGATGGCGACCCGCTGCACGATGGGGGCCGCGCCGCCGCCCGAAGGACTCGGGATGGTGTATTCGAGGTCGTAGTTCTCGGGCAGTTCCTCACTGATAATCCTGACGCACGCCTGATTGGTTTTGATGAGGTCGACGTTGATGGTCGAGAAGTGCCTGAGGTTGGCGACGTAGGCGTTGCCGGAGAGCGTGGCGTTGCCCTCCTGCCGCCAGACGCCCGCGCGCTCGTCGTAGAAGAGGAGCGGGATGGTGGCGGGCGGCGACCCCCCGGCGGCGAGCTGCGCCGGGTCGACGGGGAGCGTCAGCCGCGCGGTCGTGCCCGGCCGCAGGTTGAGGGGCGATGTCCCGCTCCTGATGTCGATGGAGACCGCGCCGTAGCTCTCCATCGCGCGCGTCGTGCCGTTCGGCATCGCGACGGTGTAGTCGCCGGGCATCTGCTCGGGGGAGCGCAGGTCAATCGAGGTAATCGAGACATCGACGCTGCCCGAGGGCACGCGGCCGTTCTTGTCGCGGAGAGCGCCCGCCGGAATCGCGACGGTCGCGCCGGGGCCGCACTGGTAGTTGCCCTCGCGCGGCTTGGGCAATGGCACCTCGCGCGGCGAGTACTTGGCGGGCGCGATGACGTTGCCCTTGCCGTCCTGCCACTGCGGGCGCGCGAGCAGACTCGCGTAGCGCCGCCAGTCGAGGCGGTCGCCTTCGGGGCCGGGGCAGTTGCGCGGGTCGCGCCGCTCGGTGACGTTGATGCGCTGCCGCGAGGTGGGGAAGCGCTGCGTCGAGGCGCGCGTCATCGTCCACTGCGCGCCCGTCACGGAGTCGTCGTAGATGCGCGAGACCAGTCCGTAGCCCGTCTTGCGGATGTTGAGCACGAAGCGGCGCGCATCAGGCACGCGGAAGTTGAAACGACCGCGCGCGTCCGTGCGCGTCTTCCGGCCGTTGACCTCCACCTCGGCGTCGGCGACCGCAGGCGCGTCGGTGCCCGTCACCTGACCCGAGAACGGGATGCCCTCGTCGCTCGTCCGAAGCGACAGGTCGGAGGTGGCGTAGCCGCCCTTGCCGTCCCACGCGATGAGCTTGACCGTGTAGAGGCCGGGCTTATCGGGGAGCTGCCATTCGACGGCGGGGCCGTCGTTCGCGCTGAGCGTGCCCGAGCCGTCGAAGACCATCCACCTGAGCTTGAGCGGGTCGCCGTCGCGATCCGAGCCGGACTGTTTGAGAGAGACCCTCTGGCCGGGGCGCGCGACCTTCACGCGCCGCCCGTTGCGGTCGGTCGCCACCAGCGGGTCGAGGTTCGGCCGCGAGTTGTCGATGACGAGGCTGATGGGGTGGAAGGGGGCAGCGCCGATGTTGGCCGCCGGGAGGACGCGGTGGTCGCGTTGCGCGCCCTCGATGCGCGCGCGCAAGGTGAACTCCTGCCGCGCCGGGACGCCCGGCAGCAGGTACTCGTCGAAGTTGTTGACGTAGGCCTCGCGCACCCGACGCCCGCCCGCGTCGAGCAGTTCGACGCGGGCGAAGGCGTTGATGTTGGCGAGCGGTTCGAGGCGGCGCGCGCGCGTGCCGTCCTTCATCTTGACCTTGCCGTAGACGACGGTCGAACGCTCGCGGCGGTCGGGCTTGATGCGGACAATGCTCAAAAAGACGGGCGCGGCGACCGTCGTCTCCTTCGCGCAGTCGGACTCGAAGCCGTCGGCCCGCCAGCAGACGCGGTAGCGCCCCGCCTGCGGCGCGTAGAGCGTGAAACGCCCGCTCAGGTCGGTCATGACCGGCCGCGTCTCGTCGCCCCCGGAGGCGTTCTTGAGGTAGACGGAGACGCCCGGCAGATAGATTTCCTGCTCGGACGATTTAATGGGGCGGCCCCGCGCGTCGCGCCTTTCGACCGTCGCGGCGATGTAGCCGCGCACGACGAGCGGGCCGCGCCGCGCCGCCGGGCGCTGCGCCGCGGCCGGGTGTTCGCGCGTGAACAGGTCGAGGCTGAAGAGTGTAACGACGCCGACGCAGGCGACAAGCAGCGTCCAGCGCTTATACGAATCGAGGCGTGGACGCCGCGTCCGCGCGTGGTTTGCTGACTGCTTCATGTTGGGTTCCTCCGTGTGGAGACGGGGTAGGCGCAGGGAAACCGGCGTCGGGAGGACGCGCGGGCGTTGGACGTGGCTCGGAAGGCGTGCCGCGAGCAGGACGGGGCGCGAAGGTCTTCAGGGTTCCGCGATGAGGCGACACGATTTACCTCCCGCGCTGGGTCGCTGAGGTGTCGTCGTCGAGCGAGAATGTCGGCCGCTTAGAAAAGTCTCTGGGGCCGCGTTGGTCTAACGCGCCTGCCGACTTCAGGCGGGCGGGCGGAAGGAGCGTGGACGCGCATGCAGCGAGCGGTTGAGAGGCGACGATTGCCGGCGCGCGCGGTAACGGTCGAGGGCCGCACTCTAATCCCAAAGGGCCGGGTTGTCAACGATTTTAACTCCGCCGCGCGGGCGCGCATTGATTGCGGCGGCCTAGCCGCCCCCGCGCCCGGCGTCGAGGTACTCAATGAGAATCACCTCGTTGTGCCGCTCGTTATAAATCATCTCGTCGACCAACTCGCGCGCGACGAGGATGCCGAGGCGACGCCCGAACTCGTCAGCATCGAGCCTCGCGCCTGAGACGCGGAGGGGCGAGTCAGAGCGTAGTTAAAGAATCAAACGGACAGGGAGCGAAGAAACCCGAACGGGTCTCTTTTCTTTTTCCGGGGGGCGGGCGCGTGTGTGCTTTATCGAAATTTGGCGAGGACGACGGCGCGGTAACTGTTCGACTCGTCGGGGCGTGGGAGGAGCGGGGCGAGGATGCCTGCGAGAAGGTTGAGGCCGACGTAGAGGAGGCCGGAGCGCGCGGCCGACCAGCGGAGCAGGCGCGTGACCTTGATGTGCTCGGAGTGGGAGATTTTGATGTCGCTCGGGCGCGCGGTCTTCGCCGCCTCGTCGCGAATCTTCGACGCGACCCACTCGACCGTCGGGTACTGGTTTTGCAAATGCTCGCCGAGCCAGACGGGTTCAGCCTTGCCGCGCGCGCCGAGGCTTTCGCGAAACTCTTCGTCGGCGCGGCGCGCGCGAGCGCCCGAGGGGAAGGCGATGACGACGGCCTCGCGGGCGACACGCAGAAGCTCCTCGACGGCGCGCTCGCGCGCCTCGGGCGGCAGGTGCTCGATGACGTCGACGGACGCGGCGACGGGGAACGACCCGGCCGAGAACGGAAGCGAAGTGATGCTCGCGCGCACGAAGAGACGGTTTCGGCCGCGTCGTGTCGGGGGCATGATGTCTGTGCCGACCACATTCGGCGAGGCGATGAAATCTGCGAGGCCGTAGTCGCCGCATCCGGCGTCGAGCAGTGTCTGCCCTTCGCCGATGACGGGCCGGAGGGCGCGGGCCACGTCGAGGTTGCGGCAGCGCGTGTCAAAGCCGAGCTCAAAGAGAATTTGGTGTGCGAGGTTATGAGGCATTTCGATTGTCCGCTGTGAGTTTTACCCGCCCTCTCGCGGCGGGTCGAGGTACTTGATGAGAATCACCTCGTTGTGCCGCTCGTTGTAAATCATCTCGTCGACCAGCTCGCGCGCGACGAGGATGCCGAAGCCGCCGGGCCTCAAGCCCATCTCCTCGCGGACGCGCTCGTGCATGATGGGGTCGTTCTCCGGGTTGAGAAGCGCCGCGTGGTGCAGCGCGTCAATCGAGAAGCCTTCGCCGGGGTCTTTGATGCGGTAGAGGATGAGACGCGGCGAGCGCAGGTAGCCGACCTCGACGCTGCGACGTGGGTCTGAGTCGCCGCCGTGCTCGATGGCGTTCGACAGCATCTCGCGGAAGGCGTAGGTGACGCTCTCGCGCGTCTCGGGCGGGAGGTCGGTCTTGAGCTGCGACATCAGTCGTTCGAGCGGGTCAATCGCGTCGGGCGTGCAGGGGACGCGCAGCTCTATCCACTCGGGGCGCGCCGACAAGACCTCGATGGAGATGTCTCCGGGGACGCTGAGCGCCGAACGGACGGCCGAGACGAGCGCGTCGACCTCGAAGGGCTTGGCGAGGAAGTCGCACGCCTGCTCGCGCATCGCGGAGATGACGGCCGTCGGCGTCGACATCGCCGTCATCATCACGACTCGCAACTCTCGGTCTTTCTGCCGGAGCAGCGAGAGCATTTCGAGGCCGTCCATGCCCGGCATCATGATGTCTAAGAGCGCGACGTCCGCGCCCTCGCGCGCGAGCATGTCCAAACCCTCGAAGGCGTCGCGCGCGTGGAGCACGTCGTGGCCCTCGCCGCGCAGAGCCTTGTCGATGACCGAGTGTATGTCCGGCTCGTCGTCAACGACGAGAATCCTTGCCGCCATCCGCTTACCCCCTCGTTTCTAGTCCGAAGCCATCGAGATGAAGAGCGCGTCCGTGGCGACGCGCCGGTTGACGTTGACGGCCAGTTGCGCGCGCAACTCCTCGACGCGGCCGAGCCAGCGCGAGGCGCGCGAGGGGGAGAGACCGTCGGCCATGCGCGCGAGCTGCGAGCGCACGTCGACGTTGACGACGCGCGCGTCGTCGCGCCCGACAGAGAGTAGCCAGAGGTCGTGGACGAGAGTTTCGAGGACGTCCAAACGCGGCTCATAGTCGTCCTTGCGTTTGGCGTCGCTCAGCTCCTCGGCGGCGCGAAGCAGGCGGACGCGGTCGGGCCGAAGCGTCAGGGCTTCGAGCACGCCGAGCAGAGGCTCGCGCCGCTCGCGGTAGTCGTCGAGGTTCATTTCGAGCGCGAGGCCGAGCCGCCCGCGCGAGAGCTGCGCCGCGAGCCGCGCCTCTTCCCCCGCGCGCCGGCGGCTGGCGACCAAGTGCTCCTCTATCTCTTCCGGCGCGAGCGGCGCGAAGCGGACGGTCTGACAGCGCGAGCGAATCGTGGCCAGAAGGCTCGCGGGGCGCGAGGCGAGCAGGACGAGGTAAGAGGAGGGCGGCATCTCTTCGAGCGTCTTAAGGAGCGCGTTCGAGGCGGCTTCGTTCAGGCGATCGGCGTCGTCGACTAAGAAGACGCGGGCCGCGCCCTCGTAGGGGCGGAAGTTGGTCTCGCGTTCGAGGTCGCGCGCGGCGTCGACGAGGATGGAGCGTTTGTAAGGAATAATCATCCCGACGTCGCGGTGCTCGCTCCAAATGACCTTCTTATGCTCGTCTCTATCGTCCTCCGGCGGGTAGGAGAATTTGCCGATGCGCGCGCACGAAGAGCACTCGCCGCACGCCTCGACGCCTGCGGGGCGGCGGCAGTTGAGCGCGCGCGCAAGCTCAAGCGCGAAGAGTTTTTTGCCGACGCCCTCCTCGCCCGCAAACAGCAGCGCGCCGGGGACGCGCCCCTGCCCGAGCATGCGCCGCAGCACGTCCTTCGCGCGCCGGTTGCCGACGAGTTGGTCAAACATAGATTTATCGCTCGGGGGCTTGAAGCTGGCCGCGGGATTCGAGGAACGGGAGGACGAGGCCCGCGACGGCCGCGTGCGTCTCCTGCACGGAGCCGCCCGCGTCGACGACGCGGACGCGCTCAGGCTCCGAGGCGGCAATCTGTAAGTAGCAGTCGCGCACGCGCGCGTGGAAGGCGACGTCTTCGAGGTCGAGGCGGTCGTGCGTCCGACCTTTGCTCGCGCGTCGGCTCGCGCGGCGCTGGCTCTCGTCAACCGTCAGGTCGAAGATGAGCGTCATGTCGGGCTTGAGACCGCCGGTCGCTAGCTCGACCACCTCGCGGATGAGCGAGTCGGGGAAGCCGCGCCCCGCGCCCTGATAGGCGACCGTGGCGTCGGCGTAGCGGTCGGAGAGGACGATGCGGCCCGACTCGACGGCCGGACGGACGAGCGCGCGGACGTGCTGCGCGCGGTCGGCCGCGTAGAGCAGAAGCTCCGCGAGCGGGTCGACCTGCTCCTGCGAGTCGAGCACCAGCTCGCGCACGCGCGTGCCGAGCGGCGTGCCGCCCGGCTCTCTGGTCGTGACGACTTCGAGTCCGCGCAGGCGCAGCACGCTGGCGAGCATGCGCATCTGCGTCGACTTGCCGCTCCCGTCGATGCCCTCGAAGGTGATGAAAGCTCCGGCCAAAGACCTCGGTCTCCGTTGCGAGTAGGATGTTTAAAAAGGGACGCGCGCTCTCTCTTAGCCGTCGGTTCGCCGCGCCGTGGGGGTGGAGGATTCGGGCGTCACCGCGTCTGTGGGCTGCGGCGGCCTCGGAAACTCGCCCGAGGGGCGGCGCGCGTGGCCGATGGTCGAGATGGCGTGCTTGAAGATGAGCTGCTCCTGCGAGCCGGATTCCAGAAGCACGGAGAACTTATCGAAGCTCTTGATGCGCCCGGTCAGTTTCGCGCCGTTCATCAGGTAGACGGTGACGGTCTCCTTTTCGCGGCGCGCCGTGTTAAGGAAAGCATCCTGAATGTTCTGGGGAGAAGATTTCGTATCCACTTGAAACTACCCCACTGTTCTGCGGCGGCAACGGGCTGCGTGTGAAGCCAGATTACACCAACAAGTTCAAAGTTCAAAGTTCAAGGTTCGAGATTAGCGCGAAGACGCGCTCTTGGACGCGCGCGTCTTCGCCGAAGCCCTCGACCCACACCACCCCCGGCTCGCGCCGAAACCATGTGAGCTGCCGCTTCGCGTAATGACGCACGTCGAGCTTCGTCTGCTCGACGGCGCTCTCAAGCGTGCGCTCGCCTCGCAAGTACTCGACGACCCGGCGGTAGCCGTGCGCTCCGAGCGCGCTCGACTCGGCGGGCACGCC
This sequence comes from Pyrinomonadaceae bacterium, assembly GCA_036277175.1. Lineage (GTDB taxonomy): Bacteria > Acidobacteriota > Blastocatellia > Pyrinomonadales > Pyrinomonadaceae > DASQDT01. The sequence goes on from DASUNL010000179.1 coordinate 10,076, forward strand.
GCGCTCGACGAGCGCGCGCACCTCCTCGACCAGCCCGGCGCGGAAATGTCCTTCGGCGCGCGCGTCGATGCGCGCGTAGAGTTCGGCGCGCGGAGGGTTGAGACAGAAGACTCGCAGACGCCCGGCGAAGGCGGGCGGCGCGGGTCGCGCGGCCCTCTGTGCGGAGAGACGGAGGCCCGTCTGCAAGCGGACTTCGAGTGCGCGCTGGACGCGCGACCAGTCGCGCTCCTTGAGACGCGCGGCGCTTTCGGGGTCGAGCCGACGCAAGAGCGCGTGCAGGTGCGCCGCGCCGCGCCGCGCGCGCAACTCGACGAGTCGCCTTCGCAACGTCGCGTCGGTCGGGGGGCTTTCAAAGAACGGCTCGCGCAGCGCCCGCAGGTAAAGGCCCGTCCCGCCGACGAGGAGCGCCAGACGCCCGCGCGCTTCTATCTCCGTGACGACGCGCGCCGCGTCGCGCGCCCACTCGCCCGCCGTGTAGCTCACCTCGGGCGGGACGAAGTCAATCAAGTGATGCGGGACGCCGCGCCGCTCTTCCGTGGGGAGTTTGGCCGTCGCGATTTCAATCTCGCGGTAGACCTGAACGGAGTCGCAGTTGACAATCTCGCCGCCGAAGCGCAGGGCGAGCGCGATGCCAAGCTCGCTCTTGCCCGAGGCGGTCGGGCCGACGACGGCCAAGACCGGCCGCGCGTTCTGTCGCGTGGCGTTCACCGCGTCTGGAAAAGAAGCCGGTAGAGAATCACGAGCCACACGAGCGCGAGCAAAAGAAGCGCGCCGACGAGTTGTGCGCGGGAGAAACGCATAAGAAGCAGAGACGAGTGACGAGTAAGCGTTCAGCACTCAGCGTTCAGCGCTCAGCTTTTATAGAGCGGACGAGAGCTTGTGTTGATTCGCGGCTGCTGCCTGCCTCGCGGCGGACGCCGTGAGCTGAAAGCTGATAGCTGAACGCTGACAGCTATCCCGTCACTCGTCACTATTTAAGAGTTCTTCCAACTCGTCCTCCGTGGGGCGGACGAATGCGCCGTCGGCCGTCTGGACGACGGGGACGAGGTTCTGTCGCGTCAGCTTGTACATCGCGCGCAGCGCGCCGAAGTCGTTGGCGACGTCGCGCTCGTCGAAGCGAACTCGGTGGCGCATGAGCCACGAGCGCGTGCGCGAGCAGAGCGGGCAGTTCGGCACGACGTAGAGAATCACCGCGAGCGCGTCCCCTTGTTCACTCATTAAAAGTCCTCACCTCGTTCGCGGCTTTCGCGCGCGCGTCAGTAGAGCTTCGACAGATGAATGTCCGTGTAGTACGACTTCAGAATCTTCTCGTAGCCGAGGCCGGCGCGCGCCAGCCCGTATGCGCCGACCTGACACATGCCGACGCCGTGACCCCACCCGCGACCCGTGAAGACGTATGCGGCGACGCGGCCCGCCTCGTCGCGGCGGCGCTCGATGACGAAGAGTTGTTCGCGAAGCCCGAGCGCAGTGCGTATGCGCCCGCCTCGGACGTGGCCGGTCGCCTTCGTGCCGACGACTTCGAGGTCGAGCACGCGACGCGATGTGCCGCGTGAGCCCACGCGCAGGTCGACGAGCGCGCCGACGCTCCCCGCGTACTTGCCGAGACGCGCCACGACTTCCGAGGGCGTGAGCGTCACAGACCAATGGGCGTAGGTCGAGGTGCGGTCGGCCGCGCCGCCGCTCGCCGCCGGGCGCACTTCGAGGTAATCGACCGCGCCGTTCGCGTCCGCGTGAAAGGTGAGCGACTCGCCGCCCGCGAGCACGACGCGCTCGACTGGGTAGAGAGTTTCGCCGAAGGCGCGGAAGAGAAACGCCTCTTCGGAAAGTTTCAGGGAGCGGTCAGCGCCCTTCGCGGGACGCACGACCAGCGCGTCCTTCGTCGATGGGCGCGCCGTCCCTTTTTGCAGACGCAGCAGGCCGCGCGTTTCGAGTGCGCGGGCGGCGGCGCGCAGGGCGCGTGCGCGCGAGAGCGCGCGCTCGGGACGGAGCGTCGCGTCGGCGTGAAGCGCGAGATGGCCTTCGCGCAGGAGTTGCGCCACGTCGGCGCGATTGGCTTCTGGTATCTCGTCGGCGTCGCGGAAGGCGAGTTGATACTCTATGTCGGCGCGGTTCATCAGCACGTCGCCGCGACTCTCGCCGTCGAGCGAGCGCGCGAGCGCGGTGGCGAAGCCGCCGGGGCGGACGGCGTCGGCCGAAACGATGGGCGCGGGCTGTCGCGCGAGCGCGGCGACGAGACCGGCGAGCGCGCGCACCTCATCCACGTTGACAGGCGACGCTAGCCACTCGTCCGTCCGGCGCGAAGGGATTTTGAAGTTGTGAAGGGCGAGGAGCGCGGCGTCGCGCGCACTCGTGGCGTGCTCGGCGTCGCGCAAAGAGGGGGCGTCGCGCGAGGTGCGAAGGGTGTGCGGGTCGAAGCGGTCGTCGTCCTCGACGGCGCACTCGCGTCCGCGAAGATAAGCGACGCGCTGACCGCCGAAGATGTTCTCGGCGTCTTCGGTGCGCCCGCCGCAGGTCGAGGTGTAGAGCGCGTTGATGGGCCGCCCGTCGTGGGTCGCGACGCGGCCTCGGGTCTCCTCGACGGCGCGGTCGGTCACGGCGTGCTCGCTCATGCGCCCGCCGTAAACCTGCGAGCGCGTCGTCGGCAGAAGGTCGAAGCCCTCGCGCGCGAAGCGTCCGCGATTGCTGACGGCGTAGGTGCGCGCGGCGACGGCCTGCGCCTTCAAGGCTTCGAGCGCCGGGTAAGCGCCGGGCGAAAGCTCGTTCGGCACGACGCCGCGCACGTAGTCTTCGAGGCCGACGACGTTGACGACCGTCAGCGTGCCTTTCATGTTGACGAACACTTCGAGGCGGCCGCGATAAGGTTTCTCGTTGAACTTGAGCGGGCGCGAGGACTCTTCGCCGGAGGCGAACGTGACGGGCGCGCGCGCGTCGAAGAGTTGGCCCGCGCCGGAGGCGTAGACGACGGCCGCGCGCGAGGGCGACGACGCGCGCGACGTGAGACGCACGCCGCTGCTGCGGCCCGGCGTCGCTCTAGTCTCCTTGTCCGTCGTGTCGGAGGCGAGCAGAGCTTCGTTGTCGTCGCCGCCGCCGGGTGCGGCGGGGGGCGGGAGTGTGCGCGGCTCGACGCGGACGCGGGCGACGGCGAGGGGCGCGGGCGGCGTCGCGTCGGCGTCGAGCGTGGAGAGCAGAGGGCCGTCTGACGAGATGTTGACGGAGCGAGCGCCGGTCGTGAGTCCGACGCGGATGGTCGGCTCGCCGTC
>DASUNL010000180.1:0-8733 GCA_036277175.1 Pyrinomonadaceae bacterium
GGTGGACAAACTCACGAACCTCCCCGCCGACACCTACGTCAAGGTCGTCGAAGGACAGGGCGTTAAGAAGTGAGCGTTGACGAGCGGCTCACTTCTTCACCTTGTCGAAATACTCCCTCTGAATCTGTAGCGTCTTGTCGTCGGCCTTGACGGCGCGGAGGGCTTTGACGAGCGCGGCCGTGCGGTGCTCGACGATTGTCTGGCCGAGTTCGCGCGTGGCCTTCGCGCCCTCGCCCGCGTAGTGGTTGGGGAAGCGCGCGTACCACCAGATTGCGGTGTAGAGGCCGGGTGTGTTAATCCGCTTCTCGTCCGCGCCCGACTCCCGCGCGGCCCTGTCCATCTGCACGAGGTCGGGCCGCAAGGCGAGCAGAAGTGAAGTCTCGTTCTCACCCGCGTGCAGGTCTGTGGCCGCGTCGGACTTGCGCATCTCCTGCATCTTTTTGGCGAACTCGTCATCCCACTCCGGGTCGAAGAAGTAGACGACGTAGTCGCGGCGTCGTTCGAGCTGCGACTGGATGAAGAAGCGCAGAAGCTCCGGGTTGCCGCCGTGGCCGTTGACGATGACGATCTTCTTGAAGCCGTTGCGGCCGATCTCCTCGACGGTCGCGTCGAGCAAGTCCCACACGACGCGCGACGGCAAGGCGAACGTTCCCGGCGTGTGCTGCGCCTCGTAAATCTGCCCGTAGAAGAAATCGGGGAAGACGACGGCGTACTCCTGCTTGACGGCGCGCGCCGACAACTCTCGGACGTGTATCAAGTCCGCGCCGAGCGGCACGTGCGGGCCGTGCTTTTCGAGGATGCCGATGGGGAGGACGCAGGTGTAGTTCGCGCGCTCTTGCGCACGCGGCCAGTCGCTCGCGGTCAACTCGTCCCAGCGCGACGGAAGTTCCTGCGCCGTCGCCGTCGCCGCGAAGAGAGATAGAACGGGCAGAAGTAGAACGGGCGGAAGTAGTGCGCGCCGAAAGTTCATGAGAGCCTCGCTGACGAAGCGTCGCCGACGCTACTGCTGGCGGAGCGGCGGCATCGGGACGGGGATATTGTAGGCGGTCGCGCCCGCGCCGACGCCGCCCTCGCAGGTGTTCGGCGGCGTGGTGCAGACGCGCCGCGTCGAAGGGCACTCTGAGGCCCAGAACATGTAGCCAAGCATGCCGTTGGTCGCGCCCGTCTTCGTCACGACGTTCTGCACGTAGTTGCCCGTGCTTCGCTGCAAAGAGTTGTTGAAGTTGTTGCACTCGGGCGCGACCTTCGTGCCCGTAACGATGTAGAGGCCGCCGGTGAACTTGGCGGCGGCGAGCGGCGGGATGGGCGGGTTGAACTGCGCCTTGCCGTCGATGTGCTCCTGCCAGTTCGCTTGCGCGTCGGCCGCGCCGTTCGGCTGCCGACTCGGAACCATCGCGTTCGCGTAGTCGAGCACGGGATTCGTCGTCGTGAGCCAATCGACCGTCGCCTTGCGCGTCAGGGCGATGAGCCAGCGGTCACCGGCGGCGAGGTCGATGGTCAGGCGCGCGGCGTGGTTCGCGCCCGTCGCGTCGTAAGGGTGGCGCGAGCGGTAAGCGTTGATGAACGCTTGGAGGCCCGCGAGGTTGGGGTTCGTGTTCTCCTCGTAATCAATCTCGATGCCGACGCCGAGACGCTGCGCCACGTCGGCGGCGTTTAGGCCGAGTTGCGTCGCGTTCGACGCGAGCGCCTGATTCCATGCGTCCGTGTATGTGATGCCGCCGATGGAGAGTTGGACGCGGACGCCGCGACTCTTGAAATAGTTGACGACGTCCTGCGTCATGCCGCGCGGCACGCCGTCGAGCGTGCCCGCGTCGGTCGTCCGGTTCAGCAATTTCAAGGGCTGGACGAAGCTTAAGACGACGAGGTTGACCGAGGGGCGGCCCGAACCGTCCGCGCGGTCAACGAGCCAGCGGTTCTTCGAGTCGAAGTCGTTCATGTCGCGCACGGCCGACCAAGTGCAGAAGTCGTTGCCGCAGTGCCACGCGCCGTAGACGGAGATGGGAGTCGCGCCGACGCGCGCGGCGGAGAAGAGTACGACGGCGAAGGTGGCGAGGACGAGAGACAGCGACCTTCTTAAAATCATTGAGAGCAGCTTTCTCGACATACGTGTCTCCTTCCCTTGCGCGCGAGGTTCTTGAAACCGGACGCGCGCGTCGTGAGGTTTGCGCCTTTCAGTGTTCGGCCGGACGCGCGGGCGGCGCGGGCGGCGCGGATTGAAGTTTGACGTGCGCGCGCCAGTCGGCCGGCGTCATCTCGGAGAGGCGCGGGAGTTCCGAGGCGGCGACGACGAGTTGGCGCAAACTCGGGATGACGGCGAACTCAAGCGCGGCCTTCGGCTTCGCGGCCGATTCGACGGCGGCGAGTCGCGTCTCGCGCCAGCCAGCGGGCGGCGCGACGCCGCGCGAAAGATATGAGAGAGCTTCCAAGCCCACCTCGCCGAGTTTGGATAAATCTTCGGCGAGCGGGCGGGCCTCGCTCAGCCCCGGCGATTTCTCCATCATCACCTCTAGCTCCGGCCCGGCGGCGAGCCATTGCGTGAGCGTGCTTCTGACTTGCATCGAGTGCGAGTCGAAGCGCGGCGCGTCGGAGAGCATCGCATCGACGTTCGCGGCGAAGCGTCGGGCGGCCGCCGAGTCGGGGCGCGCGGCGTCGATAAGCCCCGTGAGCGGCGAGAGCATCGTCTGCGGTCGCTGCTGATAGCGCCGGTACTCTTTGACCGGCTCGACGAGCGAGACGAGCGTGGCGAGCGGCGCGACCTCGCGACCGCCCGCGAGGCGGCGCAACATCATCTGCTGATTCCGCTCGTGCATCAGCCCCAACTCTTCGAGGCGGACGCTCGTCACGTCGAGACGCCGATACATGTCTTCGACGTCGGTGACCGTGCGCGGCGACCAGAGCCGCTCGGCGATGGCGGCGGTGCGCGGCCAGATGCGCGACTCGATGGTCTCGGGGCTGACCCACTCGCTCCACATCGTCGCCTCGCCGCCGAGGACGCGCGCCGCTTCTTCGGGCGTCAAGGTCGAATCGGCCGGGATGGGGTCAACCGCGTAGTGTTGATGTGTGGGGAAGATGAGGTCGATGTAGTAGCCGTTGGAGAGGACACCCTTGTAGCCTTTGCGCGCGGCGTCGGCGAGCGCCTGCGTGCCGCGCCAAGAATGTATGACGACTTCCTTCGGAAGGTCGGGCTGGAAGATTTCGTCCCAACCCATCATCGTTTTTCCGTGCTTGGTCAGGATTTTAAGTAGACGCTGGTTGAAGTAGGTTTGCAGGGCGTGGTTGTCCTTGATTCCCTTCTCCTTCATGAAGGCTTGAATTTTCGGATTCCTGTCCCACTGCTTGCCCTCGTTCTCGTCGCCGCCGATGTGCATGTAGGCGTCCGGGAAGAGCGCGGCCATCTCGCCGAGGAAGGTGTCGAGAAACTTGTAGACCTCCTCGCGCGTCGGGTCGAGTGCAGGCTCGAAGATGCCCGCGCGCCGCTCGATGGTGTAAGGGCCGGGCGCGCTCCCCAACTCGGGATGGCCGACGAGCCAAGCGGTCGCGTGACCCGGCATGTCGAACTCGGGGACGACGCGGATGCCGCGCTCGCGCGCGTAGGCGATGACCTCGCGTATCTCGTCCTGCGTGTAGAACTGACCGTCCGAACCCATCGTGTGCAGGCGCGGGAACTTCTTGCTCTCGACGCGGAAGCCTTGGTCTTCGGTCAGATGCCAGTGAAGGACGTTGAGCTTGACGGCGGCCATCGCGTCGAGGTTGCGCTTTAAGACCTCGACCGGCTGGTAGTGGCGCGCGACGTCAATCAGCAGCCCGCGCCAAGGGAAGCGCGGGCGGTCGTCGATGCGCACGGCCGGGATGAAGTGACCTTCGCGGTCGCCGTCGAGCAGTTGCAGGAAAGTCTCTAGGCCGCGCAGGACGCCGACGACTGTGGGCGCACGAAGCACCGCCTGCCGCTCGCCGACTTCGAGCGTGTAAGACTCGTCCTCTTCGACCGAGGGGACTACGCGGCCCGGCCCGCCCGCTTCGACGACGAGCGTGGCCGCGCCCGCGTCCGCCGACAGGCCGCGCGCAAGCTCCATGACGGTGCGCCCCTCGATGCGTCGCAGAGCGCGCGCGACGCCGGCCCGGAGTCGCTCGTCCGTGTGCCCGCGCGCAGCGACCGTAAAAGTTTTCGTGACGGCGAGGCGGCCGCGCTCGAACCGAACGGAAGCGGGGACGGGCATCAGGTTGTGGCGCGCGTGCGTGGGCGTCTGCGCGCGAGACGCGGGGACGCTGGCGGCGAAGGCACAAATCAAGGACAGGCTAAGGGGAAGGAAGATTCTGGCTCTCATGTATTCCTCGACGAAGCGCGGGTTAAACGGTCTGGGGGTGACTTGTCGTCATTGAAGTGCCGAGAGTTTCGCCCAAAGGCGCGGGCGGGCGGCGTAAGTTACGGTTTCATACTTGAGGTTACGGGATAAACACCTGTAAAAGCTTAACTTTACGGGTCGAAATGCGTCGATGGTCGGAGCGGAGCGCCGCGCAAAGTGAATTCGCTCAAAATCGGAATCAGCGGGGTGCGCGGCGTCGTGGGCGAGACCTTCACGCCGGAGCTGGCGGTGGCCTTCGCCCAAGCCTTCGGGACCTATCTGGACGCGGGGCGCATCCTCGTCTGCCGCGACACGCGCACCTCCGGGCCGATGGTCGCGGCGGCCGTCGTCGCGGGCCTGCTCGCCTCCGGCTGCGAGGTCTTGGACTTGGGCGTCTGCCCGACGCCGAGCTTGCAGCTCGCCCTGCGCCCCTTCGCGGCCGAGGGCGGCATCTCGATTACGGCCGGTCACAACCCTGAGCCTTGGAACGCGCTCAAGTTCGTCCGCTCGGACGGACTCTACCTGAACGCGACGCAGGCCGACGAGCTGCTCGACATCTTCCATCAGGCCGAATTCTCGAAGGCCACTTGGGAGCGCATCCGGACGGGAGTCGAGCGCGCCGACGCCATCGAGCATCACCTCTCCGTGCTTGCGCGCGCCTTCGACACCGACGCGGTCGCGGCGCGACGCCTGACGGTCGCCGTCGATTGCTGCAATAGCTCCTGCTCCTTGCTCTCGCCGCGCTGGCTCGCGCGTTTGGGTTGCGACGTCTTGGCCGTCAACGACGACCCGACCGCGCCCTTCCCGCACGCGCCCGAGCCGACGCCGCGCACGATGGCCCAACTGCGCGCCGTCGTCCGCGCAGGCCGCGCCGACATAGGCTTCGCGCATGACGCCGACGGCGAGCGTCTGGGGATAGTCACCGAGACGGGCGAGATGCTTTCGGAAGAGGCGACGCTCGCCGTCGCCACAGAGATTCAGTTGCGGCGCGGGGTCGGCCCCGTCGTCACGAACGTCTCGACGAGCGCCGTCATCGAAAGCGTCGCCGCGCGCTACGGCGCGCCGGTCTTGCGCACGCCCGTCGGGCAGGCTTACGTCTCCGAGGCGATGATTGAGGCGGGCGCGGTCGTCGGCGGCGAAGGGAGCGGTGGCGTCGTCGTGCCGCGCGTCCAGTGGACGCACGACTCGGCGGCGGCCGTCGGACTCATCCTCGAACACATGGCGCTCGCGGGCGAAAAGATTTCGGAGTTGGCCGCCGCGCTCCCGCGTTTCCACATGCTCAAGCGCAACGTCTCGGTCGAGCCTGACCGCATCCACTCCGTCTTACAGCGCATGCAGGACGCGCTTGAGCGCGACGGTTTGGCTTACGACCAGACCGACGGCATCAAGGTCTCGTGGCCCGACGGCTGGGCGCACGTCCGCGTCTCAAACACCGAATCGATGATTCGCATCATCGCCGAAGCCGAAGACCGCCGGCGCGCCGAAGAGCTGCTCGAATGGGCGCGCGACCGCGTGGCGCGTTGACGGCCGTGCGGCGAAATTCCGTCTCCGGGGTAATCAAACAACGTGATAAAAAACTTTCTCTTCGCACTCGCCCTCGTCCCCTTCTCTTACGCGACCGTCGAGCCGCCGCCCGAAAACGAAGTGCGGCCCGTCAAGGTCTTGGAGGTGAAGGGCTACACCGAGGGCGTCGTCATCGGGCACGCGGGCGAGGTCTATGTCTCGGACGTTTACAACGGCGCGATTTACCGACACGACCGCGACGGCGAGACGAAGCTGTGGGCGCAGACGGGCGCGCCCAACGGACACAAGATTCTCGCGGACGGCACGCACCTCGTCTGCGACGGGCGGGAGCGCGCCGTCCTGCGTCTCGACGCTTCGGGGAAACTTCTCGGCAAAGCTTCCTCCGAGTGCGACGGGCGACCATTGCGCTCGCCGAACGATTTGACGCTCGACCCGCGCGGCGGCTTCTACTTCACAGACCCCGGCGGCTCAAGCGCGCAGAACCCAATCGGCACTGTTCATTACGTCGACACTAACGGGTGGACGCATCTCGTCGCCCAAGGTCTTGCCTTCCCGAACGGCATCGCGCTCAGGCCCGACGGAAAGACCTTGCTCGTCGGCGAGAGCGGCCGCAACCGCATCCTCAGTTATAAGCTCGTCTCTCCGGGCAAGGTCGGCGAGATGCGCGTCTTCGCGGAGCTGCCGACGAAGGGGGGCGAGCAGATTGCGAACGAGCCGGACGGCATCTGTCTCGACTCTGACGGCCGCCTCTACGTCGCACATTACGGGATGCGGCAGGTGCAGGTCTTAAGCCGCGAGGGGAAACTGCTGCGACGCTACGCCGCCGGGAATCTGACGACGAGCAACGTCGCCTTCGGCGGCCCGCGCATGAATCAGCTCTACGTAACGGGCGCGCTCGGCGACGAAAAGAACAGCCCCGGCGGACTCTTCCGCCTCGACCTCGGCGGCGTCAAAGGTCTGCGACTCCTTCCCGAAAAGTAGGAAGGCGTCTGTCTTCTGAAAAGTAGAAAAAGCGTCCGCGCGCCGTGCGGCTTAAATTACAGGCGGCGCAAATCATAGACGTCGGGAATCATGGATTATGAGAAAATTGCTGACAGTCATTCTCGTCATGTCCGTCCTTTCAAACGCAAGCGCGCCCGCGTCGGCGCAGACATCGGCGCGGCAGTTGTCGGCCGACGAGACCGAGCGCGAGCGCCGCGTCGAGTCGCTCATCAAGCAGATGACGCTTGAGGAGAAGATTGACCTGCTCGGCGGCGTCGACGGATTTTTCGTGCGCGGCGTCGAGCGTCTGGGCGTGCCGCGTCTGAAGATGGCCGACGGGCCGGGCGGCGTGCGCAACTACGGCCCTGCCACAGCCATGCCGAGCGGCATCGCTCTGGCCGCCGCGTGGAATCCCGAGTTGGCCGAGCGCGTCGGGACTGAAATCGGCCGCGACGCGCGCGCCAAAGGCGTCCACTTCCTGCTCGGCCCCGGCGCGAACATCTACCGCGCGCCGATGAACGGCCGCAACTTCGAATACCTCGGCGAAGACCCTTTCCTTGCCGCGCGCACGGCCGTCGGCTACATACGCGGCGTTCAGTCGCAGGGCGTCGCGGCGACCATCAAGCACTACATGGGGAACAACTCGGAGTTCGACCGGCACAAGACCGACTCGACAATTGACGAGCGCACGATGCGCGAGATTTATCTGCCGGCGTTCGAGGCCGCAGTTAAAGAAGCGCGCGTCGGCGCGATTATGAGTTCCTATAACCTCGTCAACGGCGAGCATGCATCGCAGAACAAGCGCCTGCTCACCGACATCGCCAAAGAGGATTGGGGCTTCGAGGGCGTGATGATGTCCGATTGGTTCGCGACCTACGACGGCGTCGCGGCCGCCAACGCGGGACAGGATTTGGAGATGCCGGCGGGCGCGCACATGAACCGCGCGAAGTTGATGCCCGCCATCGAGCAGGGCAAGCTCACGGTCGCGACCATCGACGACAAGGTGCGCCGCATCCTCCGCACGGCCGCGCGCTTCGGCTGGCTCGAACGCGAGCAGACAGACCTCTCCGTCCCGCGCTTCAATCAACAGGGCCGCCGCGTCGCGCTCGAAGCCGCGCGCGAAGGCATAGTGCTTTTGAAGAACGACCGGGGCTTGCTTCCCCTCGACAAGACGAAGCTCAAAACGGTCGCCATCATCGGCCCGGTCGCTTACCCGGCCGTGCCGATGGGCGGCGGCAGCGGTCAAGTCCAACCCTTCAACGCCACGAGCATCCTCGAAGGTCTGAGCAACGCGCTCGGTGCAAACGCCAACGTCACTTATCACCGGGGACTTCCGACGCACGGCGAGATGGCCGACGCGACCCATTTCGCGACCGACGAAAGGAACGGCGCGCCGGGGTTGAAAGCGGAGTACTTCGACAACCCTGAGTTGCGGGGCACGCCCGTCTTGACGCGCACCGAGCGCACCGTCAACTTCCGTCGCGCGCCGCGCGGCATCGTCGGCGAGCAGTCGGTCGAGTTTCCGTCAAACACTGTGGCCGAGCGTTGGACGGGCTACTTTCTGCCGCGCACGGCGGGCGAGGAGTATCACTTCTTCGTCGAGTCGACGGGCGAGGACGGCGGCTCGTTCCGACTCTTCGTCGACGACAAGCTCTTGCTCGACAACTGGACGACCAACCCCGCGATTGTCAACTACGCGACGCTCGCGCTACAGGGCCGTCCCTACAAGGTCGTGCTCGAACACAAGGGACGCTCTCAGTGGTTGGGCGGTCGCCTGCGTTTCGGCGTCGTGCCGCGCGCGCGCGTCGTGAGTCCGCAGGCGAAGGAACTCGCCGCGCGCGCAGACGCCGTGGTGGTCGCCGTCGGCTTCGACCCGGAGACTGAG
>DASUNL010000181.1:0-6446 GCA_036277175.1 Pyrinomonadaceae bacterium
ATGGAATTTTGCTTTTGGACATTACGGAGAATCGAGTTGTTCATAAACTTAAGGGTCTTCCGGGCTTAGTTCGTAGCCTCGCTTGGTCACTAGACGGGCGGCTACTCGCTTATTCAGGTGGCGACTACGTCCAAATGTGGGATGCAGTGATGAGGCGGCAGTTCCATAAGCTTGAAGGGCACATCAATGCGGTTAATAGTGTTGCGTGGTCACCGGATGGGCGGCTGCTCGCTTCCGCCAGCGACGACGTTACAATCAGAATATGGGATGCAAAGGTGGGAGAACTACACCGAAAACTCGAAGGGCACCCCGAAATGGTTCTCAGTATCGCATGGGCACCAGATGGGCGTGTACTCGCTTCTGCAGGCGGTGATTCGTCAATTCTAGTTTGGGATACTAAGACTTGGCAGATTAAAAATAGTCTGGAAGGACATACAAGTGCTATCACCAGCGTATCGTTTTCTTTTGACGGACATCTGCTGGCCTCTAAATCCCATGACGGAACTGTACGGCTATGGCGTTGTGACACTTGGGATTGCATCGCGGTACTTGCTGAACCGAGTCACGGTGATTTTTATGCAGGTCTGAGTTTCCATCCTAAAGCGGCTGTCCTAGCAACGCTTGGGGAGGAAGACACGGTTATCCGCATCTGGGATTTGGATTTTGATGTCTTGCTCGGCGCTGCGCCGAAAGAGGAGTCAGCTTTTTATACGACGGCGAGGATTGCGTTGGTGGGGGATAGTGGGGTGGGGAAGACGGGGTTGGGGTGGAGGATAGCGCATGGTGAGTTTAAGGAACATCCTTCGACGCACGGGCAGCAGTTCTGGGTGATTGACGAGTTGGGCGCGACGCGCGCGGACGGGACGCAGTGTGAGGCGGTGTTGTGGGATTTTGCGGGACAGCCGGATTATCGCCTCATTCATGCGCTCTTCCTCGATGACGTGGACTTGGCGCTCGTGCTGTTCGACCCGACGAACAGGCAGGAGCCGCTCAAAGGTGTCGAGTATTGGCTCAAGCAACTCGCGCGCGCGCGGCGCGACGGGCGCAAGCGGCGCGTGATTCTCGTCGGCGCGCGCGCGGATCGCGGTACGGCGACTCTGACGCGCGAGGAACTGGAGGATTTTTGCAGGCAGCGTGGCGTCGAGGGGATGTACTTGACGACGAGCGCGCTGTCGGGCGAGGGGTTGCCGGAGTTGTTGGAGCGCGTGCGCGCGTCGGTCGTGTGGGACGAGATGCCCGCGACGGTGACGACGACGACCTTCAAGCGCGTCAAGGAGTTCGTCCTCAAGATGAAAGAGGGCGGTGGGCGCGAAGGTGTCTTGGTCAGCCCTGCCGAGTTGCGTGCGCGCCTTCAGGCTACGGACGCCGCGTGGGAGTTCAGCGACGCGGAGACGATGACGGCCGTGCGGCACTTGGCGGCGCACGGCTACGTGGCCGTGCCGCGCGGATCGTCCGGCGAGGAGACGATTCTGCTCGTCCCCGACCTGCTCGCCAACCTCGCCGCGTCGTTCGTCCTCGAAGCGCGTCGCAACCCGAAGGGATTGGGCGCACTCGACGAGGCGCGCGTGCTGCGCGGCGAGTATGAGTTCCCAGAGCTTCTGGGCTTGAGCGAGCACGAGCGCGACATTTTGCTCGACGCCGCGACCGTCCTCTTCATCGAACACAACCTGTGCTTCCGCGAGACGCTCGGTGCGCAGACCTTCCTCATCTTCCCCGCGCTCATCAACCAGAAGCGGCCCACGGTCGAGGGCGTGGAGACGGTCGAGGACTTCTCGTATCAGGTGAGCGGTGCGGTCGAGAACGTCTACGCGGCGCTCGTCGTCCAGCTCGGCTACACCAACACGTTCACGCGCACGAACCAGTGGCAGAATCAGGCCGAGTACGAGACGGCGCGCGGCGACGTGTGCGGCTTTCGGCAGACCGAGGAGCGCGAGGGCGAAATCGAGCTAGTGCTTTACCACGCTAAGGAGGCGGCCGGCGCACGCCTGCTCTTTCAAGGACTCTTCGAGCAGTTCCTGCGCGGGCGCGACGTGACGGTCACGAAGTTCCCGCCCGTCGCCTGCCCGAAGTGCAGCTACCGGCAGCAACGCGGCGAGGTCGTCAAACGCATCGGCGAGGGCAAAGGCTTCCTCTTCTGCGGCGAGTGCGGCGAGCGAATCGTGTTGCCGAAGGCCGGCGAGGAAGTCACGTTAAGCTCCGCCGAACGCTTACGCCTCGACAAGGATCAGAGGCGCGCGCGCCGTCGGACGGCCTTCGAGTCGGCACTTGTGCGCGTCAAGGCCATCGTCCGCGACGAGGGTAAGACATCGCCGAGTTGTTTCGTCAGCTATGCGTGGGGCGAGGGGCGCGAGCGGTGGGTTAACGATTTAGCCTCTGACTTGCGTAACGCGAGCGTCGCCGTCATCCTCGACCAACAAGATAACTCGGCGCTCGGGGCGAGCGTCGCGCGTTTCATCAGCCGCATCGAGCAGAGCGACTTCGTCGTCGTTATCGGCACGCCGCTCTACCGGCGGAAGTACGAGAATAAGGTTTCGACGACCGGCAGCGTCGTCGCCGCCGAAGTTGACTTAATCAACCTCCGGCTCATAGGGACGGAGGAGGAGAAGGAAACCGTTCTGCCGCTTCTAGTGGAAGGGGATAGCCGAACTTCGCTGCCTCCCCTCATGCGCGGCAGAGTGTACGGCCATCTCCTCCAAGAGCAGGAAGACACCTACTTCGCCGCGCTCTTCGACCTCATCCTGACGCTGTACCGAATCCCTGTCACGCATCCCGGCGTCAGTGACGCGCGCGATTCGCTCCGCCCCGCCGAGAAGCGTCTGCGCTGAGTGCGCGGCGACGGCGCATTAGTTATGCTTATGTCGTCAGGGTGAAACGTTGTCGGGTGAGTCTGCGTTAGTCACTGCGATGGATTTCGAGCCGCAGAACATTCTCGTGATCGACTTCGGCCAGTTGGGCGACGTGGTCTTGAGCCTGCCCGCGCTGGCGGCCGTGCGCGCGAGGTTTCCGCGCTCGCGCGTGACGGTCGCGGTCGGGAAACCCGGCGTCGCCGTCGTCGAGTTGTCGGGCTATGCGGACGAGGTTCTGGGCGTTGACCGCGTGGCTTTGCGCGACGGGTCTGTGCCGCTTTCGCTCTTCCGCATCGGACGCTTCGTCAAGGACGTGAGGCGCGCGCGCTTCGACTTCGTCATCGACCTGCACAGTCTTTCGGAGACGAACCTGCTCGGCTTTCTCTCCGGCGCGAAACAACGCCTCTACGCGCGCCGTCCGGGCCGCTCGCTCGACTTCCTCTCGAACTTCCGCCCCGCCCCTTCAATCGAAGACACGACCAAGCACGCGATTGACCGTTATCTCGATGTCCTGCGCCCGCTCGGCGTGGGCGAGGTCGCGCGCGTGCCGCGCCTGCGAGCGCGAGAAGAGGACGAGCGCGTCGTCGAAGAGTTGTTCAAGCGGGAGCGCATCGGCGCGGACTTTCCGCTCGTCGGGATGTTCCCCGGCGCGGGGCACGAGAGCCGACGCTGGCCGCTCCCCCGCTTCGCCGAACTCGCGCGACGCCTCGAAGCGAACGACGGGTTGCGCGTCGCCATCTTCGCAGGGCCAGAGGAGCGCACACTTGTTAGACAGATGCGCGCGTCGTTCCCGCGCTCGACGGTCGTCTTCGACCGCCTCACCGTCCCGCAGCTCGCCGCCGCGCTCGCGCGCCTCGCCGTCTTCGTCTCGAACGACACGGGGCCGATGCACGTCGCGGCGGCCGTCGGCGCGCCCGTCGTCATCCTGATGGCGCACCACCCGATGTTCAATCTTTACGTCCCCCCCGGCGAGCGCCACCGCGTCGTCCACGCCCCCACGATGCAGGACATCACGACCGACTCGGCCTACGAGGCGGCGCGCGGAGTCCTCAGCGCGGAACGCATGACAGCCATCTTCTCCCGCTAAGCGAAGGCGACACACGGATGCCCGACAACCATCAGAGAGGGGGCGCGCGACGCCGTAGCGCGGCGACGGCCGCCGCCATGCTCGCGCTCCTCGCGCTCTTCTCCTACCTCGGCACGCTACGCGACGGCCCCGGCGCGCAGACGCGCAAAGGCTCGGCGTCGAAGACCGACACGGCGCGCGAAAGGGAGCGGCGCGACGGCGCGTCGAAGAAGTCGGAGGGCGACGCGCCATCGGCGAGGGAGCGCGGCGCTAACGACACGCGCCGCGCCGACACGGAGCTTGCGCGCCTCTTCGACAGTCAACTCGAAGAGGGCGAGTTCGCGCAGGCGCGTTGGGGCATCTTCGTCGTCTCTCTGCGCGACGGCCGCACCGTCTACGCGCGCAACCACGACCGCCTGTTTACGCCCGCCTCCGTCTTTAAGGTCTACACGACGGCCGTCGCGCTCGACATGCTCGGCGCTGATTACCGATGGAGCACCTCCGTCTACGCCGCGCGCGAGCCGGATGCGTCGGGCACAGTCGAAGGCGACCTCACGCTCTACGGCCGTGGCGCGCCCGACCTCAACGCGCGCGCTTCGACGCAGTCCGCGCCGAGTCTCGCCGCGCTCGCCGACGAGCTTTACCGTCGCGGGGTGCGCCGCGTCCGAGGCGGCGTGGTCGGCGACGAGAGTTATTTTCGCGGCGAGGCGCTCGGCTCCGGCTGGCTCTGGGAAGACGTGCAGTGGTACTACGGCGCGCACCCGAGCGCGCTCACCGTCGGCGGCAACGAGCTCACCGTGAGCGTCGGCCCCGGGGCGCGCGCGGGCGACCCCGTCGAGGTCAGGCTCTTCCCGCCGACCGACTACGTGCGCGTCACGAACGAGATGAAGACGGGCGAGCGCGGGTCGCATCCGCGCATCGGCATCACGCGCTCGCTCTCGTCGAACAATGTGCGCGTCTGGGGCAGCTTCCCCTCCGGCGGCTCGCCCTACGGCGTGCGTCTCTCCGTCGACCGCCCCGCGCTCTGGGCCGCCGAGCAGTTTCGCGACATGCTGCGCGCGCGCGGCATCGAGGTCGCGGGCGACGCGCGCATGCGCGACGCGCGCGCTGCCGAAGAAGAGAGGTTCGACCCGTCGGGCGCGTTCGAGCTTGCGTTCGTGCGGAGCCGCACGCTCGGAGAGGTCGTGCGCGGAGTCAACAAGGAGAGCATCAACCTCGAAGCCGAATTAATCCTGCGGACGCTCGGTCGCGAGCGCGGGTCGCAACTTCCCGCGCCGCAACCCGTCGGCCGCGAGCGCAACGACGACGAGGCGGGAGACGCCTTAATTCGTCTCTGGCTCGAACGCGCCGGCATCCCCGTCGAAGGTCTCGCGCTTCACGACGGAAGCGGACTGTCGCGCCTCAACCTCGTCACGCCAGAGGCGACGGCACGACTCCTCGCGCGCATCTCCGAGACCGCTTCGGCCGGAGTCTTCCGCGCTTCACTGCCGGTCGCCGGACGCGACGGCACGCTCGCCACACGTCTGCGCGGCACGCCCGCCGCCACGTCCCGACAGCCCGTCGCCGCCAAGACCGGCTCGCTCACCTACATCAATTCCCTCGCCGGGTACGCCGAGACCGAAGACGGCGAGCCGCTCGCCTTCGCCATTTTCTGTAACGACGAGACGGGCCGCGCATCGAGTACGCGCGCCATAGACGCCCTCGTCCTCCTCCTCGCGCGCTACCCCGAACTCCCCTCCCAAACCACTGAGCCGTAAAGCCTTTATACCCTTCGTTCGCTTCCGGACATAATCCTCTTGTTAAATATGGACAAACGAGATTAATTATGTATAATACTTCCGCCGCCCCGAATTCGTGGGCGGCGGGGGCTTATGCAGCAGGCCGTCCTCGGCCGGCGAGCGCAGGCGTCAGAAAAGAACTCGGAAGGGAATGCCCCTAACGGCAAGAGTTCTCCATGCGTCCGCGCGATTCTCACCGCACACGCCGCGCGCGGGCCTCCAGCCGAAACGTGTTCATCCGCACACGCGCGCGCGTCTTCTGTGACCGAAGTCTCCACCCAAAGTCCGACGAAAGTCTGACGAGCCTTGCAACCCCGCCCCTCGCCGGAGGCCCGAGGCCGTCCGTTCGATAAACGCCGCCCGCTCTGACGTCCCCACCCTGACCGCCCCTGCCCGGTCAGACCCGAATGAAAATTTCAGGAGTTAGAAAACTCATGCTGAACCGAACGAAACTGACCCTGCTGGTTATCTTCGCGGCGGCGACGCTTGCGTCCGCGCAAGGCGCGACCGCCGGCCTCGGCCGCTTCCCCTCCGCGCTTCTGCTCTCGCAGTCGAACGAGCGCGAGCAGGACGGGCTGGCGGGCCCCGTCCGCCGCGTCAGGACCGAGACGGCGAAGATCACCGTCAAGGGCGGCCATCCGGCCGAAGGGCCGCGGCAGGTCTTGGAGACGACGACCTACGACCAGAAGGGCAACCGCGTCGACAACGCGTACTTCCTCGCCGCGGGCGGCTCGCTCACCGGCAAGGAGGTCTACA
>DASUNL010000182.1:0-5408 GCA_036277175.1 Pyrinomonadaceae bacterium
TGACGATCTCGTCCCAGTAGACCTCGCTCGTCGCCAAGCGGCGAAGCTCGGCCGCTTCTAGCGCCTCGCCGAGCGCGAGCAGACGCGCGCGCGTGAGGGCGCGGCGGCCGACGTGGATGTTCGTGTGCCCGCGCAGCCCCGCGCGGCGCGCCAGTGACGCCCACGACTCAAGGCCCTTCAGCGCGGAGATACGCCCCCACACCTCGACGGGAATCAGGTCGCGGTTGGTCTGGTAGCGGCGGCCCTCCAAGGCGCGGCGGACGGCGTCGAGCGCCTCACGTTTGCCGTGAATGCCGATCTCTTCGACGAAGGTTTGAATCGAGCGCGCGTCGGTGATGTCCAACTGCCAAGCTGTTCTCCTCTGCCCTCGATACTTGACCGCGCGCCGCTTGAGACGCGCGACGACGCCGAAGCGCAAAAGGAGGTGTTGCACCTGACGCGCGAGCCGCTCGCTCGCCGAGACGTAGCCGAGCTGAACCTGCCCACTCTTCAGGACAGACGCCCAGCCGTCGGTCGCGAAAAGGCGATTGAGGAAGAGCGCGACCAGTTCCCGCCGGAGACGGAACACGGGCGCGGGCACGAACTTGGCCCGACTGTCGTGACCGTAGACGCCAAGCTCTTTCAGCCAGAGCGTGACGGGATTCGCGCCGCGCCTTCTGCCGCCGGACTTGCGCACGCGCAGCGAGAAGGTGCGGTCGGCGCTGTTGGCCTGCACGACCTCGACCCCGCCGAACTCCGCGACCGCCGTCTCGAAGTCGTCGCGGAGCGCCGCCTTGCCGACGGTGAAGACGGGCGCGCTGCCTGTCAAACATCCGTCGCCGAGCAGGTAAGCCAGAAGCTTCACCTCGCACTCGCGCATCGCACCCGCGCCGAAGACGCTCAGGACGCGCGGCACGGCGATCTTGTCCCCGGCCTTTAGCAGTCGCAACGGCTGCCATCCGTCGAGCGTCAGGAAGGGATGCGTGAGCGTCGTCTCGACCGTCCTCCCGAGTCGCGTCGTCACGCGGAAGACGGGTTTGTGCCCGTCGTCGACGAAATCGGAGGGGCTTGCCGTCTTGAACCTGTAATCGTCGCCGAGCGTGAGCAGACGCGCCGAGCGCGCGCGGTAAATCTCCTCAATCGTCGTGACGCCGCCGTCGGCGAGCACTATCTCGCTGTCGTGCGCGAGGCACTTGCCCATTGACGGGCGGGCGGCGACGATGATGAGGTCGGAGGGCTGGAGGCCGGAGGTCATCTCGTCGAGTTCTTTGAAGCCGGTGGGGAGGCCGGTGATGACGGTCGTGCGGCCCGACATCTCCTGTACTTTTTCGAGGAGTTGGTCGGCCACGGGCTTGACGTGCGAGAAGCCTTGGCGCGTGCGCTCGTCGGCAAGCGCGAAGATCATCTGCTCGGCGTGGTCGAGGATGATGTTGGCCTCGTCCTCCTCTTCGAGCGCCTCGGACGTTATCTTGTTCGAGACGCGGACGAGCTGCCGAAGGATGGACTTGTCGTGGACGACCTTCGCGTACGCCGCGACGTTGGCGAAGTGCGGCAGCCCGTAGGTCAACTCCGAGACGTAAGCGATGCCGCCGACCTGCTCCAACACGCCCTCGCGCCGCAGCTCTTCGCCCAACAAGATGGGGTTAATCTCCGCGCCGCGCTCGCTCAAGGAAATCATCGAGCGGAAGACGAATTGGTTGGCGCGGATGTAGAAGTCGTCGGGGCGCAGAAGCTCGATGGCCTGATTGACGAGGCCGTTGTCGAGGATAATCGCGCCAAGGATTGCGCGCTCGGCCTCGGCCGAATGCGGCAGGGGGCGTTCGAGTAGTTGTTCGCGCGTCGAGTCGGCAGGGAAAGTCGCCATCGGGAGCAGTTGAAAGTTGTCGGCTGTTCTACGGTCTGAGGGGTTTTCGGCTTCGCCGCGCTCTCACGGACGAGTCGCGCGCGCCGACGGTTTTATACTACAACGAAGCGGGCGCGGACAACGAGAATCGTCCGCGCCCGCTTTTCCCTTGTGTTTCGCGTCCCGTTTAGGCTTCGGCCGACTCGTCCGCGCCCTCTGACGGGGACGCTTCCGACGCGCCCGTCTCTTCCGCGCCCGACGCCGCCGCGTTAGTAGTAGCCTCGGACGACGGCGAAGCTTCCGTTGTCGCCTCTTCGCCCGACGCTCCCGCTTCGGCCGCTCGCGTCGTCTGCGCGCCGCCCTCGCCCGTCACGGTGACGGGAACTTCGACGACCACCTCGCGGTGCAATTTGACGCTTACGGTGAACTCGCCCGTCTCCTTAATCGGCTCGCGCAACTGCACGCGGCGACGGTCAACCTCGAAGCCCTTTTCGCGCAAGCCCTCGGCGATGTCCATCGTCGTCACAGAGCCGTAGAGCAGCCCGTGCTCGCCCACCTTGCGCTCGAACGAGAGCGCGAGCGACTGCATCAGTGACGCCTGACCCTCGGCCGTCGCGCGCTCGCGCGCCTCTTTGCGCAAAAGCGCCGCGCGCTCGGCCTCAATCTGCTTGACGTTGCCGGGCGTCGCCTCGACGGCGAGCTTGCGCGGCAAAAGATAGTTGCGCGCGTAGCCCGCCTTGACGCGCACGATTTCGCCGCGCGCGCCCAAGTTGTCAATGTCCTCGCGCAGGAGGACGCTCGTGTTTGCCATCGTCTTCTCTCCCCTTCCCTCTAGTCGGCGGCGTAAGGAAGCAGCGCGATGTTGCGCGCGCGCTTAATCGCCTCGGCGAGCATCCGCTGGTGCGGCGCGCACGAGCCCGAGATGCGGCGCGGCAGAACCTTGCCGCGCTCCGGGATGTAGTTCTGCAAAAGCTTCACGTCCTTAAAGTCGATGATGTCGACCTTGTCGAGGCAGAAGCGGCAGACCTTGCGACGGCGCATGCGCCCGCGCCCGCCGCCCCCGCGACGGTCACGGTCGCCGCCGCCCCCGCCGCCCGGCCCGCTCTGGCGCGGCCCGTCGTCATCCATATCGAATTCGCGATCGTTAGAAAAATTTCTCGACATCGGTTAGTCCTCCTCGTCTCCGCCGGCAGTCGCGCCGCCCGCGCCACGCGACGCGCCGCCCGCTCCGGCACCCGCGCCGGCGGCGAACCCGCGCTTCGACGCGCGTCGCGCTCGCTTCTCTTTGAACTTCTCGGCGCGCTGGCGATCCTCGTCCACGCGCACCGTCAGGTAGCGCAGCACTTGGTCGTTGACGCGCATGCGGCGCTCAAGCTCGGCGATCTCTTTGCCCGTGCCCTCGATCTCGAACAGGATGTAGACACCCTCGGTCTTGCGCCCGATGCGGTAGGCGAGAGGGCGGCGGCCCATCAGCTCGTTCTTCGTGACGTTGCCGCCCTGATCGATGGCTATCTGCTGGAGACTCTCGACGAGACGCTTCGCGTCTTCCTCGGCCGTGTCAGGGTCGATGATGAAGACGACTTCGTAAACTCTCTTCTCTGCCAAATCATCCTCCTTCTGGATGTCTAGCCTCGCCCGCGCGGGGCGAAGCAAGGAAGAAAGCGGTCAGCAATCAGCTATCGGCAGTCGGCTCACGGCCGCACGCCGCAGGGGACGTTGATGCTCGCACCCCGCGTAGCTTCCTTTAAGCTGAAAGCTGAACGCTGAGCGCTGACCGCTAGTTGTACTGCGACATGGCCTTGTCGATGCCGTCGCGTATGATTGAGCGCAACGCCTCGGCGGCGCGCTCCAAAACTTTCTCGACTTCGTCGCGCTGCGCCTTCGGGAAATTTTCGAGGACGAAGCGCGACGTGTCCGAGACCGGGTGCTCGGGCCTGATGCCGATGCGCAGACGTTGAAACTCGTCCGTGCCGAGCGCCGCGATGATGCTCTTCAAACCCTTCTGCCCGCCGCTCGACCCTGAGGGCCGAAGGCGCAGTGTGCCGAAGGGGATGGCGATGTCGTCGCTGATGACGACGAGGTCGCGCGAAGTTGTCAAACCCGAACGCTTGCGCAAGAGGCACGCGACCGACTCGCCGCTCAGGTTCATGTAGGTCTGCGGCTTCACGAGTTCGACCGCCCGGCCTTCAATCTCCGCGCGCCCGACGAGCGCGCGGCACTCCTCGCGCCTGACCTCGCGGCCCGCCTCGCGCGCGAGCCTGTCAACGAGCATGAACCCGAGGTTGTGGCGCGTCCACTCGTACTGCGCGCCCGGATTGCCCAAGCCCACGACTAACATAAGGACGAAGCGGAGCGGACTACTCCCCGCCTTCCTCTTCCTTCTTGCCCTTGCCGATGACTTCCGGCTCGGTCGCTTCCTCTTCCGCCGCCACCGGCGCTTCGACCGGCTCCTCGCGGACGACCGCGACCGTGGCGATGGCCGTCTCCGGGTCGGTCAAGACCTCGATGTTATCGGCCACCTGCAAGTCGGAGACGTGCAAAACGTCGTGGACTTTCAAGTTGGACACGTCGGCGTGAATGGCCTCGGGGATGTCGCGCGTACCGCAGCGTATCGTGACCTCGCGCAGGAGTTGTTCGAGGATGCCGCCCTCTTCCTTGACGCCGAAGGGGTCGCCGTCGAGCTCGATGTGAACCGTGACCTCGATCTTCTGCCCGCGCACGAGGCGGCGCAGGTCGGCGTGGACGAGGCGTCCGCGCACGGGGTCGATTTGCCGGTCGAGGAACAGCACCTCGCTCGGCCCGACGCCCTCGATGTCGAGCGTGAAGATGGTGTTGTGCCCCGAGTCGGAGCGCAGGATGGCGGCCAAGTCTTTGAGCGGCGCGGCGGCCGCGACCGCCTCGCCCTCGCCGCCGTAGAGCGTCAAGGGAACCATCCCGGCGCGGCGCAAGCGGCCCGCGTCGTTCTTCCCGCGCTTCGTGCGCAGCTCGGCGCGCACCGTTATCTCTTCTCTTTCAGCCATGAGTTCTCCCCTAAGCTATAAAGCAATCAGCGGTCAGCAATCAGCTTTTGCCGTAGCACCAGAAACCAGCTTCCTTCGTACTACTCGACTCCGAGACGGAGTGAAAGCTGAGTGCTGAAAGCTGACCGCTGACCGCTCGAATAAGTTTTTGCCCTCCGCGCTAGACGAAGAGCGAGGAGACGCTCGTCTCCTCGTGGATCGACTTGATCGCTTTCGCCAGAAGCGGCGCGATGCTCAAAACCTTAATGTTCTCCAGCCGGCACGCCTCGTCCCGCAAAGGGATGGTGTTGGTCGTGACGACCTGCTCAATCTCCGAGTCACGCAACTGCTCGCAGGCACTACCCGACAGCACGGCGTGCGTGAAGCACGCATGAATGCGGTCGGCCCCCGCCTCGCGGAGCGCCTTCGCAACCTTCGTCAAAGAGCCGCCCGTGTCGCACATGTCGTCGACGATGAGGCAGTTGCGCCCGCGCACGTCGCCGACGACGTTCATCACCTCGGCCACGTTCGCCTTCTCGCGCCGCTTGTCGCAGAGCGCGAGTTCCGCGTCGAGCCTTTTGGCGTAA
>DASUNL010000183.1:0-12607 GCA_036277175.1 Pyrinomonadaceae bacterium
GCGTGATGGTGGTCGGCGTGCCGTTCTCGACCTCGACCTTGAGCAGCGCTTGATAGTACTTCGGCGGCGCGCCCTGCCCGCCTAGTTGGCGCAGACGTTGGCCGAGCACGGTCATGTGGTTGCGCGTCGTGACGAACTCGGCCGCCGCCTCCGTCCCTTCGCTGAAGACCCCGGCCAGAGTCATCACCGCGTGCTCGCCCGAGACGTTCGGCTTCACGGTGATGAGCGCGTAGTCGACGGCCAGCACGCCCGTCTGCTCGTTGAACTGCGGCTTGTACTCGCGCTCCTCGCCCGGCTGCGGGTCGCGGTTCTCAATCGTCGCCCGGAAGGTGTAATTGAAGTTCTCGACCGTCGGCAGCCGTCGCGTCCACTCGTTGACGTAGATGCTGCCGAGCAGGATGACGTTCCGATACTTGAGGTCTGCCGCCGACACGTGACGGCTCTGCCTGAGCAGGACGGTCTTCCCCGAGGCGCGCAGCAAGTCCGTCAGGCGGTGCAGCCCGATGGCCTCGCCCATCCCCGTGTACATGCCGAGCGAGGGGATGAGTCGCGGCGCGTCGCCGCCCGTCCACTGCCCGCGAAACTCCGGCGCGTCGACGAGCGAGCGCGTCTGCTCGGGCGTCAGGTTGAGCGACCGCTGCTCAAGTGAATCGGGGTCGGCCTCGTTGAGGAAGCGATAGACGGTCGGGTTACTTAAGACGAGCAGCGGCGGCTCCGGGTCATCGATGAACGGACTCCAGACGGCCTTGAACTCCTCTGTGTTGAGCGTCGGGTCGGGCGCTTGCGTCTGCCGTCGCAGCTCACGGTTCGAGTTGTAGAGCCACGCGACCGCGACGGCCAGCACGACGACGGCCGCGCCGAGTGCGAAGGCGACGGCGCGCGCGTTGACGCCGCCCGTCCGCCCGTCGGCCGCCGCGAGGCCGTCAGCCGAGGCCGTCGCCGACGTGTGCCCGTTCGGGCCGACGTCTAACGCCGAGGACGCGGCGGGCGTGGCGGTGTCGTGTACTGACTCGGCGTGCGCGCTGTTGAAGACCGGGTGATAGTGGCCCTTGGGCAGGTCGATAACAACGGGGTCGGCCTTCCCCTCGGTCGTGTAATACTCTTGGAGCTTCGTCCGCAGGCGACCCGCTTGCACGCGCACGACCGAATCGATGCGTGGGTCGTAGTCGCTGTTGCGGCCGAAGACCTCGGTGGCGATGGTGTACTCTTTGAGCTGCACGTCGTCGTCCTCGACCGTCTTCTCGACGACGAAGCGCAGGAAAGCCTTGAGGCTCTCCGAGTTTTGCAGCGTCCTGCTGTGGAGCACCTTCTCCAACTGTTCGAGCTTCTGTTCCCTGCTCAGTTCCATCGCTCGATCACAACCCTTCGGCAGAGCGCCCGCGTGAGTTTCGGGCGGCGCGGCGAGGCGGCGTCGCGCGGCCAGTATGCGTTGACCAAGTTGTTCAGTGTTCCAACGAAGGCTGGAAGTTCCCAGAGTTGATGGCGGCCGGGATTATAATCCCACGCGGACGATTTCAACAACCTGACGACGCGACGGCCCGCGTTTTTCCACAAGAATTGGGCCGCCGCGCGTGTAACGAGGTTACATCCGTCATGTAACACGCGAGTTTTTCAAGAGTCTGCGCCCGAATCGGAGCGTATTACCGTATCTTACTGACATTAACTTTCGTGATGGCTAATTAGGGGTATAAAGTATATTCAAGTCCTATTCTGCCCGAAGTCAGGCCGGAGGGTGACTATTCGATTTTGAGTGCGCGGGGAGCGGGCGGTCTGAAAATGCCCCCGGACGACCGTTGAAGGGCCGCCCCCGTCGGGCCGAAGATTCAGGGCTTGCAAGGTCTTACCGTTCAGTCATCTTTCATTCTTCCGCTGCGATTATCTGCCCCCTCAAAGGGGGCGCGTCAGAGCCGTTAGGGACTTCCGCCGAGCCGTTTTCGGAATTCGTTCTGCACATTTCGCGGATTTGAACGTCGAGGGCCGCGCCGGGCTTCAGGCGAGCGGCCGGCAGTTGCGAGGAGAGCCACACCATGAGAAAACCCTTCGGTCTTCACGTCGCAGTCGTCCTGCTCGTACTCGGGCTGCTCACGGGCGCGCGCGCCCAGACGAGCACCGTCGGCACCATCAGCGGCACCGTGCGCGATCAGGCGGGCGCGGCTGTGCCACGCGCCGACGTCATCATCGAGGAGGAATCGACCGGCCAGACGCGCACCGTCCACACCGACGAGGACGGCGAGTACTCCGCGCCGAGTCTCCCGGTCGGCCGCTACAGCGTGAGCGCCGCGCCGCAGGGGTTCAAGCGAACGGTCGCCACCGGAATCGAGCTGCACGTCAACGACCGACTGGTCGTCGACCTCAATCTCGAAGTCGGGCAGGTCACCGAGACCGTGACGGTGACGGGCGCGGCGCAGCTCGTCGAGACCGAGAGCGCGAAGGTGTCGAGCCTCGTCTCGGAGAAGCAGGTGACGGAGCTTCCCCTGAACGGGCGCAACTACGCCGCGCTCGTCACGCTCGTCCCCGGCCTCTCCGCCCCGAACGAGGGCGGCGCGTTCGCCACGCGCGGCACGGGACTCGACTCGCACGTCGACGTGTCGGTCAACGGCAACCAGTCGAACGCCAACATGTGGACGGTCGACGGCGTCAACAACATGGACGTCGGCTCGAACGCGACGCTTCTGGTCTTCCCCTCCATCGACTCCATCGCCGAGTTCCGCGTCGAGCGCAACAGCTTCTCGGCCGAGTACGGGCAGGCGCAAGGCGCGGTCATCAACCTCGTCACCAAGGGCGGCGGCAACGAATTCCACGGCTCGCTCTTCGAGTTCTTCCGCAACGACAAGCTCAACGCCAACGACTGGTTCTCGAACCGCGCCGGCATCAAGCGCGCCCCGCTCCGCTACAACAACTTCGGCGGCAACTTCAACGGCCCCATCTGGAAAGATAAAATCTTCTTCTTCTGGTCGGAGGAGTGGCGACGCGAGCGTCGCGGCACCGGCCCTCTGACGGCCCGCGTCCCGACCGCGCAGGAGCGCGTCGGCGACTTTAGCGGCTCGATTCGCACCGGCCCGGTGCCGTGGGACCCTTTGACTTGCACCACCGATGCCAACGGCAACCGCATCTTCAGCGCCGCGACCTGCCAGCCGTTCCCCGGCAACCGCATCCCGCAGAACCGACTCAGCCCCGCAGGGCTAGCCCTGATGGGCATCTACCCGCTCCCGAACAACCCGGCCGACCCGACGGGGACGAACTGGATTTCGACGCCCTTGCAGCCCGTCGACACACGTCAAGACTTGATTCGCGGCGACATCAACATCAACGACAAGATGAACGTGATGGTGCGCTACATCAACGAGACGTGGATTCACGGCGAGGCGGCCGGAAACTTCTGGGGCGACACGCCGTTCCCCACTCTCTCCTCGGACTGGGAACAGCCGAGCCGCAGCTTCGCCGTCAAGCTCACCAACACGCTCTCGTCGACGGCCGTCAACGAGTTCCAGTTCTCGCGCGCCGGTAACGACATCTTCGTTACGACGAACCCCGGCTCGACGGCTCTCAACGAATCAATCGCCGCCGCGTTCCCGACCGTCTTCTCGCGCGTCGCGGGGACGGGCCTGCCGACGGTCGGCTGGGGCGCGGGCGGATACCCGACGCTCTGGCACCAAGCGCCTTGGGAGAATCACCAAGACCTCTTCATCTGGAAGGACGACTTCTCGAAAGTCTTCGGCGACCACAGCACGAAGTTCGGCGTCCTCTTCAGTCACAACATCAAGGACGAGCAGCCGAACGGCGGCAGCGGCCTCTACACGATTCAGTCCGACGGCAGCCGCACCGGCAACGCCATCGCCGAGCTTCTCCTGCGCGACCTGCCTATCTTGCAGTACACCGAGTTTGAGCGGCAGGACATGGTCTTCGGACGCTGGCACGACTTCGAGTTGTACGCCAACGACACTTGGAAGGTGCGCCCGAACCTGACGCTCACCTTGGGCCTGCGCTACTCTTACTTCCCGCCCGCCTTCGCCGACGACGACCGTCTCACCAACTGGATTCCCGAACGCTACGACGGCGTCGACATCCGCAGCGGCTTCGTCCGCGCCGACGAGGCCGAGGCAGCGGGCCTCCCGCGCGCGCTCGTCAACGGCTACAAGAAAGGCTTCCAGCCGCGCGTCG
This sequence comes from Pyrinomonadaceae bacterium, assembly GCA_036277175.1. Classification (GTDB taxonomy): domain Bacteria; phylum Acidobacteriota; class Blastocatellia; order Pyrinomonadales; family Pyrinomonadaceae; genus DASQDT01. Next base: position 4,162 of record DASUNL010000183.1, read on the forward strand.
GCCTCGCGTGGGACATCAAGGGCGACGGAAAGACCGTCATGCGCCTCGGCTTCGGCCGCTACATCAGCCGCTCGAACGTCATCGCGTCGCTCTTGCGCATGGCGAACAACCCGCCGTGGAACACGGTCGTCGATTCGGGCTGGAACCCGACGGCCGTCTCTCTGGCCGACTGCCCGACCTGCCGCAGCCTCGACACCATCAATCCGGGCCTCAGCAGCGCGGCCGCCGGACTCGGGGCCATCAGTTCCGTCGACCCGAACTTCAAGCCGCCCGAGAGCTGGCAGTGGAATCTGACTGTCGCGCGCGAGATCATGCCGAACACCGTGGCCGAAGTCTCCTACGTCGGCAACCACGGCCTGCACATCTGGCGCTTCATCAACGACAACTACAATCAGGTGCTCCCGCAGCACCGCGCGGCCGTCGCCGCAGGGACGCGCTCGGCCGACATCTCGCGCCGCTTCGGCTTCACCAACGCCGTCGACCGCGACGAGTCGACGGGCGACTCCAACTACCACGCCCTACAGGTATGGATCGACCGCCGCTTCTCCAACCGGCTCGCCTTCCAGACCGCCTACACGTGGTCGCACGCCATCACGAACGTCCCCACGCAGTCGTTCATCAGCCAGACGACCGACGTCTTCGACTACAACATCGACCGCGGCGACTCAGACCTCGACCGCCGCCACTCCTTCGTCTTCAACTTCGTCTACGCCCTGCCGCGTTTCAGGCGTTGGGGCGAGGTCGGTAACCAAATCTTTGGCGACTGGCAGCTCAACGCCATCGCCTCGTACTACAGCGGCACGCCGCTCAACATCTTTTCCGGACGCGACACCGCCGGACTCGGCGGCGCGGGCAGCCAACGCCCCGACCTCATCGCGCCCGGCCAAATCGACGCCAACGGCAGCGACCCGCTCCAGATTATCAACCCGGCGGCCTTCGCCTTCCCTGCCCAAGGGCGCATCGGCAACCTCGGCCGGGGCATCGTGCGCGGGCCGAGTATCAAGAACGTAGACTTCTCGGTCGCCAAGAACTGGCGTCTGCGCGAACGCTTCGGCATGCAGTTCCGCGCCGAGATGTTTAACGTCTTCAACACCGTCAACTTCCGCGCGCACAACCTGAGCGTGGCCGGCGGCGGCATCGAGAATAACTTCAGCAACGGTGGTTTCGGCCGGGCCAACTCGACGCGCGGCGCGCGCGAAATTCAGTTCGGCCTGAAATTCAGTTTCTGATATAGTTCGGCGAGGCTGAACACGTGACGGAGGGCTTCGGGTGTTATGGCCGGAGTCCTCCGTTTACGTTTCGCACGAATCCAACCGCGAGTCTTCAAGGTAACAAATGTATTTCCGCTCGGCCGCCCTCCCTCTGCTGCTCCTCCTCTTCACGCTGCCGCAAGCCCCCGGCGATACGTTCCGCAAACACTACGAGACGGCCGAAGCACTCCGCCGCGCAGGACAACTCGAAGCGGCCGAGGCCGAGTACGCGAAGATACTTGCGGCGGCCTACCCGGCGCTCGGCCGCGTCTATCTCGCGCAAACGAACTACGCGGGCGCGGTCACGGCGCTCGAACAGTCGGCCGAGCGCCGGCCCGACTCCGTGGACGCGCTCGTCGAGTTGGCAATCGCCTACTTCCACGCGGCCGAGTACCGCAAGGCCGTCGAGCCTCTCACGCGCGCACTCGCGCGCGACCCAAGGAGCGCCGCCGCACGCCACATGTTGGGTAAGACCCACTTCATGACGGGCGACTTCGAGGGCGCAGCGCGCGAGCTCGAACAGTCGCTCGCCCTCGCGCCCGACGACCACGACGCGGCCTACACGCTCGGCCTCGCCTACCTCAAACTGAAACGGGCGGACGCGGCCGCGCGCGTCTACGAGCGTCTGTCCGCGCGTCTCGGCGAGCGCGCCGCCGTCCGCGCACTCATCGGCCGCGCCTACCGCGAGACGGGTTTTCTCGCCGAGGCCGTCGCCGAATTCAAACGCGCCGCCGCGCTCGACCCGCGCCTGCCGCGCGTACATTATTATCTCGGCCTCACCTACCTGCTCCGCGACGGCGCGGCGGGACTCAGTGAGGCGGTCAAAGAATTCGAGCTTGAGCTGGCCGCGCACCCCGAAGAGTTTTTCGCCAACTACTATCTCGGCGTCATACGCAACAGCGAGGGCAAGTGGGACAAGGCCGCGCCCCTCTTGGAGAAGGCCGCGCGCTTGCAACCCGAGAACCCCGACCCATACTTCTTCCTCGGTCAGGCGTACCAGAGCTTGGGCCGTTACGAAGAGGCCATCGCGTCGCTCCGCAAGTCAATCGCGCTCAACCCGCGCCTCGATCACAACGACTACCAAGTCACCAACGCACACTACCGTCTCGGCCAGTCGCTCCTCAAAGCGGGCCGCACCGCCGAGGGCGAGCGCGAGTTGCAGACGGCGGCCGAGCTGAAGTCGAAGGCGTTTAAGTCTGACGAGGCGAAGCTCGACGCCTTTCTCAAGTCGGCCGACGCCGAAGAGCAGAAGAAGCTCCCCGCCCTCGTCGCTGCGCAAAGCGTCGTCGCCGCGACGCCCGCGCAGAACGCGCCCGCGCGCGAGGCTCTCATAAGCGAGGCCGCCTTTTATGAGAAGGTGCTCGCCGCCGCGCACAACAACATCGGCCTCCTGCGCGCCGAGCGCGGAGACTTCAGCGCGGCCGTCGAACAGTTCGCCTCGGCCGCGAAGTGGAACGCGCGCCACGAGGGTCTCGACTACAACTTGGGGCTCGCGCTCTTCAAATCCGAGTCGTACAAGGAAGCAATCGCGCCGCTCTCGCGCGAGGTGTCGGCGCGCCCCTCGAACCTTCAGGCCAAGCAGTTGTTGGGTCTGAGCTACTTCATGGTGGAGGAGTACGCGAAGGCGGCCACGCTGCTTACAGAAGTCGTGGCGGCGAAGCCGACGGAGGCCGCGCTCTACTACCCGCTCGCGCTCTCGCTCGGAAAGGCCGGAAAGACCGAAGAGGCCGACCGCGTCACGCGGCAGATGGTCGCTTTGGGCGGCGCGAGTCCGCAGGTTCACATCCTCATCGGACGCGCCTACTACGAACGCGGCGACACGACGAAGGCGCTCGAAGAGTTGCGCGCCGCGCTCGCCATTGACCCGCGCGCGCGCCTCGCGCATTTCTACTCGGGATTGATTCAACTCAAGGCGGGCCGCCTTGACGAAGCCGCGCGCGAGTTCGAGGCGGAACTCGCGCTCAACCCTTCGGACACGCAGGCCAAGTATCATTTCGCCTACACGCTGCTCGCGCGGCAGGAGACCGAGCGCGGCGTGCGCCTGATGCGCGAGGTCGTCCGCGACAAGCCCGACTTCGCCAACGCGCGCTTCGAGCTTGGCAACGCGCTACTCAAACAGGGCGACGTGCGCGGCGCGGTCGAGAGTCTTGAGACGGCGGCCAAGTTGCAGCCCGGCCAAGCACACATCCATTATCAGTTGGGCCGCGCTCTTATCGCCGCCGGTCGTCAGGCCGAGGGCGAGGGCCAACTGGAAATCGCGCGGCAGTTGAAGGAGAAGGCTCTGCGCGAGTCGAGCCAACCGAATCAAACGAATCCGTCGAATCAGTCGAATCAACCGAGCCGGTCGAATCAATGAAGACGAACGGGGTGACACGGGTTTGCCTTTAAGGACACTAGGTCTTGCGGCGGCGCTTCTCTCCGCCACGCTCTTCTCTCCCCCGCGCCCCCACGCCCAAACAACAAGCGGCGTCCGCTTCGCCGACGTCACGCGCGAGGCGGGCATCACCTTCTCGCACGTCTCGACGCCCGAGAAGCGTTACATCGTCGAGTCGATGAGCGGCGGCGTCGCGCTCCTCGACTTCGACAACGACGGGCATCTCGACATCTACTTCGTCAACTCGCTCACGGTTGACCTCGTGAAGACCAAGGGCAAGACCCGCAGCGCGCTCTATCGCAACCGGGGCGACGGGACTTTTCAGGATGTGACGGACAAGGCAGGCGTCGGCGACATCGGCTGGGGCATGGGCGTGGCCGTCGGCGATTACGACAACGACGGCCTCGCGGATATCTACGTCACCTGCGTCGGGCCGAACCGTCTGCTCAGGAATAAAGGCGACGGGACGTTTGTTGACGTGACCGTGCGAGCGGGCGTCGGCGACCCGCGCTGGTCGGCGGGCGCGGCCTTCGTCGATTACGACCACGACGGGCATCTCGACCTCTTCGTCTCCAACTACGTCGCCTTCGACTTCAACAACATGCCGGAGTTCGGCCGCGACAAGACGTGCCAGTTCAAGGGCGTCGCCGTTCAGTGCGGCCCGCGCGGACTGCCCGGCGAAGGCGATTCGCTCTACCGCAACAACGGCGACGGCACGTTTACCGACGTGACGAAGAAGGCGGGCGTGACAGACCCGAACGGCTACTACGGCATGGGCGTCATCGCCAGCGACTTCGACGAGGACGGACTCACCGACATCTTCGTCGCCAACGACTCGACGCCGAACTTCCTTTATCGTAACCAAGGAGACGGGACATTCAAGGAGATTGGTTTTCTTTCGGGCACGGCGCTCAACGAGAACGGCGCGGCGCAGGGCTGCATGGGCGTGACCGTCGCCGACTACGACCACGACGGACGGCTCGACCTCTTCGTCACCAACTTCGACGACGACTACAACACGCTCTACCGCAACGACGGGCGCAACTCCTTCTCCGACGTTTCCTACGCGGCCAAGGTCGCGGCCGTCAGCTTCCCCTACGTCGGCTGGGGGACGAAGTTCTTCGACTACGACAACGACGGCTGGGTCGACCTGTTCGTCGCCAACGGCCACGTCTACCCGCAGATAAAAAACTTCCACCAACGCAACTTCGTCCACCGCAACCTGCGCGACGGGACGTTCAATGAAGTGGGCGAACAACTCGGCGCGCCGTTCGCCGAGCGGCGCGCGGGGCGCGGCGCGGCCTTCGGCGACCTCGACAACGACGGTGACATAGACATCGTCGTCAACAACCTCGACGGCCCGCCTACGTTGCTCCGCAACGACGGCGGCAACGCCTCGAACTCCGTGCTCGTTAAAACAATCGGCGTCCGCAGCAACCGCGACGGCATCGGCGCGCGCGTCCGCGTCGTCGCGGGCGACCTCACGCAGAAGGACGAGGTGCGCGGCGGCGACAGCTACATCTCGCAGAGCGACCCGCGCCTGCACTTCGGCCTTGAGCGGCGCACGAAGATTGACCTCATCGAGGTTCGCTGGCCGAGCGGCGCGGTTGATAAAATCACCGGCGCGAAGGTGAACAGCTTGATTACGATTAAAGAGGGCAAGGGCGTCGTCGAGCAGAAGGAGTTTAAGACCGCCGCGCGGCGTTAACGCGCGCCGTAGGTTTGAGCCGTGAGTAACGAGCAGATGATAAACGTCACCCGACGACTGGGCGTCGCCGCACGCCGAGTGAGCGTCGTCGCACCTCGCGCGGCGCGTCTCTTCGCGGCGACGCTCGCGCTCGTTTGCGTCCTGCTCGCTTCGTTCGCCCCGGCGTTCGCGCAGACGCAAGTGGACGAGCGCGTGCGGCAGTTGGAGCGCGCGGCCAAGCTCATCGCGGGCGAGCAACTCGCGGAGGCCGAGCAGCAGTTGAACGAAGTCCTGCGTGACGCGCCGGAAGAGGCGACGGCGCTCAACCTGCTCGGGGCGATTCGCGCCAAGCAGCGGCGCTTTGACGAGGCCGAGGCGTTCTTCACGCGCGCCGTCCGCGCGGACACCTCGCTCGTCGGCGCGCACATGAATCTCGCCTACCTGCACTTGCTCAAGGGCGCGCCGGAGAAGAGCGTCGCGTCGCTCCGAGAAGTTTTGCGCGTCGAGCCGTCGAACGCGGAGGCCGCCTACCGTCTCGCGTGGCTGCTCCTCGCGCAGGGGCGCGCCGACGAGTGCATCGCCTTCGTCGAGAAGTTGAAAGAGACGCAGACGCTTTCGCCCGCGTTGCTCGGCGTGCTTGGCGACGCGCACTTGAAGAAGGGCGCGAGGGACGCGGCCGTCGCGGCATTCAAGCGTGCGACCGAGCTTGCGCCCGGCGAGCCGTCGCACCACTTCGCGCTCGGCGCGGCGTGGCTACGTCACCCGGCCGACTTGCAGGAGGCCGAGCAGTCGTTCCGTCAGTTCCTCAAGCTTCGGCCCGACGACGCGGGGGGGCAGTTGCACCTCGGCTACGTCCTGCTCAAATCGAAACAGCACGCGGAGGCGCGCGAGCTGCTTGAACGCAGCGTGCGCGCTTCGTCGGCGACGCCCGAGGCGTTCTATTACCTCGGCCTCATCGCGCAGTCGCAGAACGAAGACGCGCGCGCCATCGAGCTGTTCGGTAAAGCGATTCAACTCGCGCCGTCGTTCGGCCACGTACACGTCGCGCTCGGCGCGACCTACCTGAAGCTGAAAGACTACGAGCGTGCGCGGGCATCGCTCGAAGCCGGGGTGAAGTTAAGCCCCGAAGACTCGAAGGCGCACTACAACCTCGCGATGCTCTACGCGCGGCTCAAACAGCCCGAGCGCGCGCAGGAAGAGATGCGCATCGTCGAGCGTCTGAAGAGCGAGGGCAAGTCGCAGGAGTCGGACGCCGACGCGGTCGCGCCGCCGACGCCCCCGCGCTAAGACATCGCGCGCCAAACTCGCGCCGCGTCATGCCGCGCCGAAACATCGTGAGAGACAAACGCCTCATCGCGTCGCTAGTCGTCGCGCTCGCGCTCTGCCTGTCGCACGTCGCACGCGCGCAGCGCGCCGAAACGGTCGGCCGCGCGGTCACGTTCGAGGAGGTCGCGGCGAGGACGAGCGGCATCCGCTTCGTTCACGACAACGCGCACACGACGGAGCGATTCCTGCCCGAGACCGTCGGCGCGGGCGGCGCGTTCTTCGACTTCGACAATGACGGCTGGCAAGACATCTATCTCGTCAACAGCGGGCACTCCGACTTTTTCACGCCCGCCGCGCCGCTCCGAAACGCGCTCTATCGCAACAACCGCGACGGCACGTTTGCCGACGTGACCGAGCGCGCCGGTGTCGGCGGCGGCGGCTTCGGGATGGGCGCGGCCGCCGCCGACTACGACGGCGACGGGCACACAGACCTCTTCGTCACCAACTACGGCCCCGACCGTCTCTACCGCAACCGTGGCGACGGCACGTTCGCGGACGTGACCGAGCGCGCCGGTATCGTCTCGGACGGCTGGTCAACCTGCGCCGTCTGGTTCGACTACGACCGGGACGGACGCCTCGACCTCTTCGTCTCAAGCTTCGTCCACTTCGACCGCTCGCAGCACCGCCTGTGCGTGGACAAGGGCGCGACGCAGAATTACTACTGCATCCCGCGCATCTTCAAGCCGCGCCCGAGCCGCCTGTTTCGCAATCGGGGCGACGGGACTTTCGCGGACGTGAGTCAGGAGTCGGGGCTGGCCGCGTCGCCGGGCAAGTCGTTCGGCGCGGTCGCGACCGACGTCAACGGCGACGGCCTTCTGGACTTGTTCGTCGCCAACGACACGATGCCCAATTTTCTTTTCGTCAACCGTGGCAAGGGCAAGTTCGAGGAGGCGGGGCTGATGTCGGGCGTAGCCTACGGCGAGGCCGGGACGCCGCGCTCAGGCATGGGCGTCGACGCCTCGGACTTCGACGGCGACGGACGCCAAGACCTCTTCGTCGCCAACATCGACCAAGAGTTCTTTAGCCTCTACCGCAATCAGGGCGACCTAAGCTTCGCCGACGAGGCGGGCGAGATTGCCCCGGCCACACAACTCTTGAGCGGGTGGGGCTTGAAGTTTTTCGATTACGACAACGACGGCGACCCCGATTTGCTGTTAGCCAACGGTCATCCGGACGACATGGTCGAGTCGAAATCGGCGCGCGTCAAATACAAGGAGCCGCTCTTGATGTTCGAGAACACGGGGCGGGCTTTCCGCAACGTGAGCGCGCGCTCGGGCGCGGTCTTCGCGCGCAGCTTCCCCGCGCGCGGGATGGCCGTCGGCGATTACGACAACGACGGCGACTTAGACGTGCTCGTCTCGAACAACGGCGAAGCGCCGCTCCTTCTACGCAACGAGGGCGGCAACCGCAATGGCTGGCTCGGCCTTCAACTCGTCGCGACGAAGAGCAACCCGTTGGGCGTCGGCGCACTGATTACGTGGCAGTCGGGCGGCGCGCGTCGCAGCCGACTCAAGACTTCGGGCGGCAGCTATCTCGCCTCGCACGACCCGCGCGAGGTGCTCGGTCTGGGCGCGGCCTCGAAGGTTGACTCGGTCGAGATACGCTGGCCGAGCGGCACGGTGGACAAACTCTCGAACCTCCCCACAAACACTTACGTCAAAGTCGTCGAGGGACAAGGAGTCGTAAAGAAGTGATGAATGCGGAATGGTGAATGATGAATGAAAGGCAAGCTGCCTGCTACTCGTCAACGTGAATCCTATTCATCATTCATCATTCCGCATTCATCATTTCTTCTCTATGTCTTCCGAC
>DASUNL010000184.1:0-16982 GCA_036277175.1 Pyrinomonadaceae bacterium
CTTCAGATGCAGCAGCCCTCCGTCGCGCTCGCGCACAGCACGCGCGATTCTCTTTGCGATGCCGAGGTCGCCCGTCTTCAGCGTCACGTTGTAGGCGATGAGCAGCGGGCGCACGCCGACGATGCACGCCCCGGCCGACTCGTGCAGGCGTGGCTCGCCGACGTCGGGCGCGCGCTCGGCGACCGTGCCAATCTCTTTTCGCAAAAGCTCGAAGCCGCCGCGCCGCACGTCGGCGAGGTTGCGCCGCTCGGGCCGAAGCGCCGCGCTCTCGTAGAAGTAGACGGGGATTTCCAGTTCGCTCCAGATGCGCGCGCCCGCCGCGTGAGCGTGCGCGACGCACTCCTCGACGGTCGTCCCGCGCACGGGGATGAACGGCAGAACATCGCACGCGCCCATGCGCGGGTGCTCGCCCGCGTGCCGTCGCAGGTCAATGAGTTCGGCCGCGCGCGCAACGACTCGCACCGCCGCCTCGACCACCGTATGTGGCGGCGCGACGAACGTGATGACCGAGCGGTTGTGGTCGGCGTCGACGTGCGTGCCCAAGACGAGCGCGCCCTCGACCGACTCGACCGCCTCGACGAGTCGCGCGACCAGAGCGCCGTCGCGCCCATCGCTGAAGTTCGGCACGCACTCGATGAGTCTCTCCACGTCTCCGCCTCGCCCCTCCGCTTCGCAAACGTATACTCGGTGATGCTTAAGTATACCTTAAGAGAGTTTTGAGGGTGCGAGGCCCGCGCGCGTGTTATAACTTCGGCGTGCGTTCGAGCGGCGCGACTGGGCGACACACGACGGAGGCCGAAGGCTCGTCGGCCTACCTCTACATGCTCGCAAGCTCTCTGGCGTTCGCGACGATGGGCGCGCTGAGTCATCTGGCGGGCGAGCGTTGCGACTGGCAACTCGTCGCCGTCGCGCGCACGCTCGTCGCCTTCGTGCTCGCCGCCGCGCTCGCCGTCTCGACGGGCGTGCGGCTCGTCTTCTTTCGCCCGCGCGTGCTGTGGGTGCGCAGCATCGCCGGAAGCGCGAGCCTCCTGTGCGCCTTCTACGCGCTCACGCACCTGCCCGTCTCGACGACCGTGACGCTGACGAACACCGTCCCCGTCTGGGTCACTTTGCTCGCGTGGCCCGTGCTCGGGCACAAGCCGGCGCGCGCGGTCTGGACGGCCATCTTGATCGGACTCGTGGGGGTCGCGCTGATACAGAGGCCGGAGGCGGCGTCAGACCGCGCGGGTGTGTGGCTCGCGCTCTTGAGCGCCGTGGGGACGGCCGTCGGGATGATTGGGCTCAATCGTCTCGGCGGCCTCGACGTGCGCGCCGTCGTCACACACTTCTCAGGCGTCTCGGCCGCGTTCGCGCTCGCGTCGCTTCTCGTCGCGGGGCGCGCGGTTGACTACTCGGCCTTGGGCGATGCGCGGACGCTCCTGCTTCTCGCGGGCGTCGGACTGACGGGCACGCTCGGGCAGTTCGCCCTGACGCGCGCTTACGCGACGGGCAATCCTTCGCGCGTCTCGGTCGTCGGACTCTCGCAGGTCGTCTTCGCGCTCGCGTTCGACCTCGTGCTGTGGCGTCGCCGGTTCGATTTGCCGACGCTCGCGGGCATACTTCTCGTCACCGTCCCCTCGGCGTGGCTCATCCTCTCGAACCCTCTGCGCCGCCCCGCCGCGATACACACGACGAGCGCGTAGTGTTATCTTTGTCGGCGCTCGCCCGTCAGATTCACACGCTTGCAGAGGAGAAGTTCGATGACAAGGCACGTCGCTTTCGTGCGTCGCGTTCGGGTTCTCACGGCGCTCTTCGCACTCGTCGCGTTCGTTTCGCTCGCGCGCGCGCAAGGCGTCGCGCCGTTCACCGTCGAGCAGATTAAGGGCTACCCGTTCCCGCAGGAGTTGACAGCTTCGCGGACGGGCGCGCGCATCGCGTGGGCCTTCAACGAGCGCGGGCGGCGCAACGTCTACGTGGCCGAAGGCCCGGCGTGGCGCGCGCGAAAACTCACGAACCACAACTCGGACGACGGGCAGGAGATAACGAGTCTGCAAATCTCCGCGGACGGTCGCTTCGTCGTCTTCGTGCGCGGCGGCGAGCACGGGTCGAACTGGGACGACACCGCGCCGGTCAACCCGACTTCGAGTCCGTCGGCCGCGCGCGTGCAAATCTGGAGCGTGCCGTTCGCGGGCGGCGCGGGAAAAGTTTTGGCCGACGGCGACGCGCCCGTCGTCTCGCCGCGCGGCGACCGCGTCGCCTTTGAGCGCGACGGCGACGTCTGGGTCGTCCCCACGGACGGGTCTGCGCAGGCGCGAAAACTCTTCACGGCGCGCGGCGAAGCCAACTCCGTCGAGTGGTCGCCCGACGGCTCGCGCCTCGCCTTCGTCTCCGCGCGCGGCGACCACTCCTTCATCGGCGTCTACTTGAACGAGCAGACGCCCATCCTCTGGCTCGCGCCCTCGACCGCGCGCGACTATTCGCCGCGCTGGTCGCCCGACGGGCGGCGCATCGCCTTCGTCCGTCGCCCCGGCGCGGGCGGCGCGCCCGACCCCATTCTTGAGTTGCGCCCGCAAGCGTGGTCAATCTGGACGGCCGACGCCGCGACGGGCGAGGGCCAGCGCGTGTGGAAGGCGGGCGCGGCCTTGCGCGACTCTCTGCCGACGACGCACGGCGGGACGAACCTCCACTGGGCCGCCGCCGACCGCATCGTCTTTCTTTCTTACGCCGACGGCTGGCCGCACCTCTACTCGATTCCATCGAACGGCGGCGACGCGCTCCTGCTCACGCCCGGCGACTACATGGCCGAGTACATCCGCCTCAGTCCCGACAGACGCTTCCTCGTCTTCGCCGCCAACGCGGGCCGCGACCCCTTGGACATCGACCGACGCCACGTCGTCCGCGTCCCCGTTGACCGCGCCGACCCGCAAGTCTTGACGCCGGGCGAAGGGTTGGAGTGGACGCCGGTCGTGACGGGCGACGGACGCCAGATAGCTTTCATCAGCGCGACGGCGCAGCGGCCGCCGCTCCCGGCTGTGATGCCGGCGGACGGCGGACGCCCGCGACTCATCGGCGAAGAGCGCATCCCTGCGGACTTCCCCTCGGCGCAACTCGTGACGCCGCGTCAAGTTATTTACAAAGCGTCGGACGGCGTGCGCGTCCACGCGCAACTGTTCGAGCGCGAAGGGAGAAGTGATGAGCGAAAGCCCGCCGTCATCTTCGTCCACGGCGGCCCGCCGCGACAGATGCTCCTCGGTTGGCACTACTCGGACTACTACTCGAACGCCTACGCGATGAATCAGATTCTCGCCGCGCGCGGCTACGTCGTCCTCTCCGTCAACTTCCGCCTCGGCATCGGCTACGGTCACGACTTTCATCGCCCGCCGAACGCGGGCGTGCAGGGCGCGGCCGAGTACATGGATGTGAAGGCGGCGGCCGAGTACCTGCGCAAGCTCCCGCAGGTTGACCCGAAACGCATCGGCATCTACGGCGGCTCATACGGCGGATACCTGACGGCGCTGGCGCTCGCGCGCGACTCAGACCTCTTCGCGGCGGGCGTCGACATTCACGGCGTCCACGACTGGACGGCCGAGCGCGCGCGCGGCCTCCTCGAAGCGCGTTACGAGCGGCCGCCCGACGTGCAGAAGGCTTTGGACGTTGCGTGGGACTCTTCGCCCGTCGCGTCCGTCTCGAAGTGGCGCTCGCCCGTCCTACTGATTCACGGCGACGACGACCGCAACGTCCGCTTCAGCCAGACCGTTGACCTCGTGCGCCGACTCGAACGCGCGGGCGTGCCCTTCGAGGAACTCGTCATCCCCGACGACACGCACCACTTCATGCGCCACGCCAACTCCGTCCGCGTCAACACAGCGACGGCCGACTTCTTCGACAAACACTTTCGCCCGCGCGGGCGCTAAACTCTCCGCGCTTATTTACATTCGCGCTGAGTTATACTTGTCCCGACGACGGAACGCCGAAAGCTGAACGCTGATTGCTGATTGCTGACCGATACTCATGTCCTCCGACCGTTTCATACATGAGCGCAAAGGCGCGTGGCAGCGTCTCGAAGATTTGCTGGCTCTGTTAGACAGCACTTCACTCAGGCGTCTCAACCGCGAGGAGGTGCGCGAGTTGGGTCGCATCTACCGGCGCACGGCCTCCGACCTCGCGATTGCGCGCGCCGAATCGCGCGACCCGCGTCTGGTCAACTACCTCAACAGCCTCGTCATCCGCGCGCACGGGCGCATCTACCGCGCCGACGCTTCCGAGGGCCGACGCCGCGCGCTCAACTTCTTCGCGCGCGGATTCCCGCAGACGTTCCGCCGCACGTGGCGTTACACGGCCGCCTCGTTCGCCGTCTTCACGTTCTTCTTCCTCGTCGGCTATCTCGGCACTTGGCACGACGCGGACTTCTCCGAGATAGCGGGCGTTGACCCTTGGTTTCGGCAGACGATGATTGAGCGGGGCGTGCGTTGGTGGGAGCGTCTGAACGAGGCCAAGCAGGTGGGCGCGAGCGGCATCATGACGAATAACATCTACGTCACGTTTCTCGCCTTCGCCTACGGCGCGATGTTAGGCATCGGGACCCTCTTGGTGATGGCCGTCAACGGCCTAAGCATCGGCGCGGTGCTCGCGCTCACGTTCCGCGCGGGCTACGGGCACGAGCTTGCGACCTTCATGGCGGGACACGGCGTCATCGAGCTGACCTGCATCTTCATCGCGGGCGGCGCGGGCCTACTCTTCGGCACGGCCGTCCTCTTCCCCGGCGACCTCTCGCGCTTCGACGCCCTGCGCCTGCGCGGGCGCGACGCCATCCAGCTCGTCATGGGCTGCGTCCCGCTGCTCGCCGTCGCGGGCGTCATCGAGGGCTTCATCTCACCCGCGCCAATCGCGCCCGCCATCAAGTACGCGGTCGCCGCATCGACCGGCCTTGCGCTCTACTCATACCTTCTACTGGCCGGCCGCGAGACTGAGGCGGACGGGCCAACTCCCCATTCCCAAATCTGAAGCGGGCGACTTCAGGAGTCGCACGGCCTCGGCGAGTCCGGCGTCGAGAATTGGGTCTGCGCCCGCGCTCAGAGGCCCGGCGCGCTCGACGAAGACGTCGGGCGCGACCGGCCTTAGCTCCAAGACGTCCGTGTAGCGCGGCAGCTTGAAACTCGGAAACATTAGAATCGTCTCGTGGCCGACGTCGGCGAACGTCGCGGGGATGACCGCCCCGGCAGTCTGCTCGCCGACGACGCGCGCCAGCCCCGTCTTCTTCAGCTCGTAAGCCAGAACGTCCTTCGCGCTCCGCGACTGGCGGTCGAAGAGCGCGACGAAGGGCCGACGCCCCTTCGGCCGCAGACCTTCGTCGTCGACGCCGTCCTTGCGCAACACGTCGAGGATGGTCTGAATCGCCATCCCGTTTCCGCCGCGCCCGCGCAGGTCGAGCACGATGGCGTCGCAGTCGCGGAACTCGCCTGTGAGTTTCGACGCGAGCATCTCGGGGACGCCCGTCATGTGTATGAACCAAAAATGTATGTAGCCGACGCGGCGGCCTCCGACGCTCATCACGCGCGCGCTCGCCTTCGCCGCCTCGAACGACGAATAGTCTTCGGCCGCGACCGTCAGGTCGAGAAACTTTCCGGGCCGTCGCTCGACGCGGAGCTTAACCGTCTCGCCACGCTCGGCGGCGAGGAAGTGGACGGGCGGGTCGCGCTCATCCGTCAGGTGCGCGTCGTCCGAGCGCCAGTCGAGCCGCGCCGATTCGGAAACAGGCGTGCCGTCAATCGTCACGACCCTGTCCCACGAGAGCAGACCCGCGCGCAGGCCGGGGCCGCCTTCGAGCAGCGCGAAGATGTAGAACTCGCGGCCGATGCGCACGAGCTGGAAGCCGAAGGTCGGGTAGGCGCGGCCCGCCAGTTCGTTCATCACGTAGCGATAGGTGCGCCGCGACATGAGCCCCAAGTGCGTGGCCGGGATGTGACTCAAAAACTCCTGCACGACCTCGCGCTGCTCGCCGATGGTCTTGGCGCGCGCGGCCCGCTCGGCGTAGCGCGACGCGAGCGCGGGCAGCTCTTCCTTCCGGAAGCGTTCGTCGTGATAGCTCTTGCGCAGGACGGCCGTAACGTTCTCGAAGAGGGAGGCGTTCGGGCCTCCGGGCGCGGGCCGAGGCTCGGGCGGAAAGACTTGGCGACGCTGGCGCGCCGGCTGCTGCTGCGTCGTTGTCGGCGGCTGTTGCGAAGGCGTCTGATGTGGTTGCTGTTGCGAAGGCGTCTGACGCGCGTCGCTCGCGGGCGCGCCCCACGGCGCGGACAGAATGACGAGCGCGAGGAGCGCGGCTGTCAAACTCTTTGGCGGACGACGCATGCGCGATCTTCTCCCTTCCTCGATGTGCGCTGACTCGGCGCGTGTAAACAAACTCTTAGACGAACCGCGTTCGTCACGGTTCCAAATATGTTTGGACGAAAGCGCCCCCGGAGTTCCTGAGATTTCCCGGCGCGCTTGAGATTTGATGGCGCGCGCCGACTACAGGAGGCCGCGCTCTTTGACGCGGATGTAGGTTTCGAGAAGCGCGGGCACTAGCCCCGCGGTCGTCACGTCCAAGGCGAGTCCGCCCTGCGCCTCGACCATGCGGAGCGCGGCCTCTCGGCGAAGCATAATCTCCTCGGCGACCGACTGCGTGAAGACGTCGTGGAGGTCGCGCGGCGTCTGGTTGACGACGGCGCGCAGGTCTCGGTCGCCGATGGTGACGACGAGCGGGAGGTGTCGCGGTCGCAGTTGCCGAAGCGAGTGGAGAAGCTCGCGCGACCCTTCCTCGTCGACGAGGTCAGTGAGTACGACGACCAGCGCGCGGCGCTTGCAGTTGGCGGCGACGAACTCGAAGGCGCGCGTGTAGGAAGGCTCAATCATCTCGGGCTCGACGGCGTAGGTCGCTTCGAGGACTGCGTCCAACTGCTCGCGCCCCTTGCCGGGCGGGACGTAAGCGCCGACGCGGCGGCCGAAGACGGCGAGGCCCGCCTGATCGCCGCCCCGCGCCGCCGCGCTCATCAAGGCGAGCGCGGCGTGGATGGCGAGGTCGAATTTCGTCTCGCCCTCGATGCGCGCCGTCATCAGGCGGCCCGCGTCGAGGGCGATGAGAATCGTCTGGTCGCGCTCGATTTGATACTGCCGCGTCGTGAGCTTCCCGCGCCGCGCCGTCGCCGTCCAAGAGACGTGCCTGAGTTCGTCGCCCGGCACGTAGTCGCGCAGTGACTCGAAGTCGCGCCCCTCGCCGCGCCACTGCGAGCGGCGTCGCGCGGCGACGAGCGAGCGTGCGCCCAGAGCCTTCAGCTCGGCCTCGCGCGCGCGCCGCACGTTCGGGTAGACCCTGACGGTCTCCGCCTCGCCCGCGTGTACCTCGCACCAGACGAGGCCGAGCCGAGAGACGTAGCGGACGGCCGTCCGCCCGAACGAGAAGCGCCCGCGACGCGGCGGCCGGAGCGTGTAGACGAGAGACGCGCTGCCGAAGGCTTCGATTCTCATCTCGGCCTCGCGCCGCCCGCCGAGAATCATCTCGGGCGGGTGCTCGTCTTTAATCTTCACTGTGCGCGCGCCCCGCGAGCGGTTCGTGACGCGCACGCGCACCTCGGTCTCCGCGCCCAAGTGGAAACGACCGCCCAACTCGCGCTCGACTTCGAGTCCGGCGGGCAGGGGACTCAAACGGCTGTCGATGATGGCCGCGAGCAGGAGCGCCACGTCGTAGAGCAACGCGACCCAGCGCAGCGCGGGCCGCCCCCAAGATATCGAGAGCGGCAGAAGTCCGAACGCCAGCAGCGCGTAAAAGAATTTTGAGAAGACGAAGCGCATCGATTCCAGATTTCAAATCCGAGATTTCAAATTATGACTCGCGTCCGCGTCGCGCGCGTTTCAACGCGGCTCGTCGCGCCCAGTTTCATTCCGGCTCGTCGCGCGTGATTTCATCCGGCTCGTCGAGAGGGCGTTCCATGACGGTGTCGGTCTGCCGGTCGAAGCCGACGACGAAGATTTTCGCGCCCACGTCGCGGAAGCCGAAGCGCCGGTAGAAGGCGCGCGCACGCGCGTTATGCTCCCAGACGCCGAGCCAGATGGTTCGGTGTCCGCGCCGTCGCGCTTCCGCGAGACACTCGCGCATCAGCAACGGCCCGACGCCCCGGCCCAGCCAGTCCTGCCTGACGTAGAGTCGCTCAAGCTCAATCGCGTCCGGGCCTTTGACGCCCTCGTGCGTCTCGCCCGAGCGGAGCTTCGCGTAGCCCGCCGCCTCGCCCCCGACCTCGGCGACGAAGAAGTGAGCGCGCGCGTCCTCAAGCTCTTCCGAGAGACGTTCGGGCGTGAAGGCCCACGCGAGGTAGGCGGCCATGTCTTCGGGCCGGTTGTCGGCGGCGAACGTGTCGTGGAAGGTGCGCGCGCCAAGCTCCGCGAGCAGAGCGGCGTCGGCCGCCTCGGCGCGGCGAATCGTGATTTCGGAAGTTGAAGCGTTACTCATCGAACGTCTGCGGACGACACGCGCGCGCGTCGCCGTTTACTTAAGTTGATTGACGTAGGCGTTCCAGATGTGGACGGCGTAGAGCGTCGGCGCGTGGTCGATGAGGGCTTGCGGGACGAGCTGGATGAAGCCCGGCTTGAAGCGCCCCAGACGGTCGAACGGGATGGTCAGCAGCGCGCGCGTCCTGTTCTTCACGCGCTCCCACAGGGTCGGCTCGTCGCTGATGACGCCGTGGCGGTCGATGTATTTCATCCTGCCGACGTGTTCGTAGAGGCCGGGCGGCGGGACGGTCGTGACGAGGTCGCGGTTATGCACGAAGCGGTAGTACTCGCCGCCGAACCGCTCCTTCATCCGACGCCCGAAGAACTCGCCGAAGGCTTCGTCGCCGACGCGCGGGCTGCCGAACGAGTAGACGCCTTGCAGCACGTCGCAGCGCGCGGCGGCCAGCGTCGCCAACGCCGCCCCGAGACTGTGCCCCGTCACCCAGACGGCGCGCGCGCGCCCGTCGCCGCCGAGGCGCGCGAGGTACGACCCGACGCCTTCAAACCCTTCGCCGTCGTCGTCCCAGACACGTTTGACCGACTTCTCGAAACCGCCGTGGACGCGCGCGCCCGGCTCGAACGCGACGGGCAGGAAGTCGAAGTCGGAGACGACCCAGTCGAGGTAGACTTCGCGCAGGTCTTCGAGGCTCGCGCGCCGGCCGGGCGCGGGCGGGCGCGGTCGGCTCTCGCTGCCGCGAAAGGCGACGATGACGAACTCTTCATTGCTGGCGACGAAACACTGCGTGCCGCCGCGGTCGAAGTGCGCGACCTGCGTGAACCCCGCTTGACGGCAGCGTCGCTCGACCAACTCGGCGTCCGAGTAGGCGAGCGTGGCGGCCTCGGCCAGCCACCAAGCGTTGACCATCTCGAAGCCTTCGGCGCGCGGCTTGAATGGGTGGTGCTCGGCCGCGACGAAGTAGGGGTGGTCGGGGTAGGGCGGCGGCAGCGTGCCGAGCGTAAACGTCGGGACTTCCTTGAAGAAGACGGGCGGGGGCGGCGGCACTTCCCCTTCGAGAGACTTCTTCAACTCGTCGAGGCTGAGGGTCGGGACGTTCGTTGTGCCGTCGGCCATGACTTTTCTCCCGCGCGGGGCGGCGCACCTCGCCCCGCTATTTCAGCGTGGGACTTCGACCGTTTGCAGGATGTCGTCGATGACGCTGTCGGGCGTCGAGCCTTCGAGCTCGGCCTCGGCGCGCAGACGCAGGCGGTGACGAAGCGCGGGCCGCGCGATGTCCTTCACGTCGTCGGGCGTCGGGAAGTCGCGCTCGCGTATGGCGGCGAGCGCCTTCGCGCACAGAAGCAGCGCGACGGCCGCGCGCGGACTCGCGCCGTAGGCGACCGACGGGTGCTCGCGCGTCCGCCGGACAATCTCGACTAAGAAGGCGAGCACGTCGGGGCGCGTCCGCATCCCCTGCACCTCGGCGCGCGCGCGCAAGACGGCCTCGGGGTCTGAGAGCGGGCGGATGTCCACCCGTTCGAGCCGCCGCGCGTTAAAGCCCTCGTCCCAGTTGGCGACGACCTGCCGCTCGTCTTCGACCGAGGGGTAGCCCATCATGATTTTGAGCAGGAAGCGGTCGAGCTGCGCCTCGGGCAGAGGGTACGTGCCCTCGTACTCGATGGGGTTCTCGGTGGCGATGACGGTGAAGAGCGGCGACAGTTGATACAGCTCGCCGTCAATCGTCACCTGCCGCTCCTCCATCGCTTCCAAAAGCGCGGCCTGCGTCTTCGGCGGCGTGCGGTTGATTTCGTCGGCGAGCAGGACGTCGGTGAAGACCGGCCCGCGACGAAGCGTAAACTGCGAGGTCGAGACGTTAAAGACGTTCGTGCCCGTGATGTCGGACGGCATCAGGTCGGGCGTGAACTGGATGCGGCTGAAGTCCGCGCCGACGATGCGCGCGAGCGTCTTCACGAGAAGCGTCTTGGCCGTGCCCGGCACGCCCTCGATGAGCGCGTGCCCCTCGGCCAGAAGGGCGACCAACACCTGCTCGACGACCGCGTCCTGCCCGACGATGACCTTTCTTAACTCTTCGCGGACGTGCTCGACGGTAGAGGGGACGTGCTCAAGCATCTTTAAGAGAGTGACGAGCAAGGTCGTCAATCGTCAATCGTGAATCGAGAAAGCCGTTCTCCTATTTACGATTGACGATTGACGATTCACGGCTGTTTCTCATCACTTTTCCAGTCCTTTCCACAAGAGGTCGTAGAGCAAGATTTTGAGGGCGAGCGCGACGACCGTCGCGAGGAACGTGACGCGCAGCGCGCGCTCGTTGAGGCGAAGCGCGACGCGCGCGCCGACGAACGCCCCGGCGAACATCACGACGGCCAGAAGCGCGCCCAGACGGAAGTCAACGAGGCCGCCCGCGATGAAGACTATGGTCGCGACGAGCGACGAGCAGACGTTGACGACCTTAGTGGTCGCGACGGCCTCGACGAAACGCATGCGGAAGAGCGCGACGAACGCGGCGGTCAGCAGTGTAACGTAACCGCCGCTGAAAAACCCGCCGTAGACGCCGAGCGCGAACGTCACCGCGTAACCCATCCACTCGCGCCCCCGCGCCTTTTCATCGCGCACCCGCGCCGCATCCTCGCGCCCGCCCGTCTCGCCCGCCCGCGTCGCATCCGCGACAGCACTTCTCTCATCATCCGCCGCCGCGCTCTCGGCCGCGCGCAGGTCTGCGCGTCCGCCGGTCGCGCCCGCGTCTCTCGACACGGGGCGCGTGGGCGCGAGCAAAGTGAAGAGCGCGACGGCGAGCATCGAGACGGAGACGAAGACGGGCATCGCGGGCGAAGGGACGACGAGTACGAGCAGCGCGCCCGCGACCGACCCGGCGAGCGTGAGCAAAATGAGGCGCGGCAGACGCGCGCGGTCAATCGTCCCCTTGCCGACGAAGGGCAGCGCGCCCCCCGCGCTCATAAACGTCAGCCCGAACATGTTGGTCGCCACGGCCACGCGCGGGTCCATGCCAAGCTGGTACATCGCCGGGACGGTGATGAGCGAGTTGCTGCCCGTCACGACGCCAACGACGCTCGTCACGAAAAAGAGCGCGAGCAGGATGACGAGCGTCGTCGTCATCTCTTCCACGCCTGCCGAATCTCGCGCGCGCGCATGCGTATGCCGAGCCGCCCTTCGAGGTCGCGCAGGTGCGCGACGAGCGCGAGCGCCTTGCGCCCCGTCACGGGCGCTCCGGCGGCCGCGTCCTCGCAGTCGTTCATGAGCTTCTCGACCTCGCGCGCTTCGACCGCGCCCGAGCGCGAAGCGACGCGCGCCGCAACCTCCGAGGCCGGGGCGTTGGCTTGAAGTCCCGCGTAGCGCGCGAGCGCGCGGCGCGTGCGGCTGTAGACGTTCTCGATGGCGAGGTCGTAGGCGCGCGCGCGCTGCTGTAGCTCCGCCATCGACGAAACGAACTCAAGACTCGAACGCCTATCAACGTGCGGCGCTGGAAGCGGGCGCGCGAAGCGACGGCTGCGCGTCCAGACGACGGCGAGTAAAACGATGACCCCTTGCGCGAACATCCAGAGCACAGGCGTGCCCGCGAAGTAAGTGAGCGTGTGGTTGCGCGCCGCGCCGAGTCCGTGATGATACTCGTCGAAGGCGATGAGGCCGCCCGGCCCGGCGACGACGTTCGTGGCGAGTTGCAGGTTGTCGGCGCGCGACAGCCCCGCGTTCGAGACGATGTAAGGGTCGCTTAAGACGACGATGCGACCTAAGCCGTAGACGTAATCGATGAGCAGCGCGCCCTCGCCCGCGCGCCCGTCGTTGAAGTGTACGACCGGCGCGCCCGACTCCGTGTCGGGCAGCGAGCTTACGGCGACCGCTTGCTCCTCGCCGACGACGACCGGCCCGCCCCCACCACCACCCTGCGCGGGCGGCGGCGGCGGCGGCGACTCGTCGTCCTCTTCTTCCTCCCACCACGCATCGTCCTCGTCGCTCGGCGTCGGCGTCGGCGTCGGACGCGGCGGCGGGGGCGCGCCCCCCGTCCCGACGCTCGGCGGGCCTGTGCGGCCCGGCCCCGTGCCCGTCGTCCCCGGATGGAAGTAGAGGCGTCCGGCGAAGCGCGAGGGCGCGACCGTGTCAACGCCGCGCGTCAGAGGGGTCGGCTGCGCGGGGCGGACGGCGGCGACCCCGGCCGTCATCTGTCGCTCGTCGTCGGCGCGCACGCTGATGTCCGGCCCGCCGAAGCTGTGCGACGTGACGCGCCAGCGACCCGAGACGGGCAGCAGCTTCGCGTCGGGCCGCCGGTCGATGATGACGAGACGGCCGCCGCGCCTGACCCAGCGAAGAAGTTCCTGCGCCTCGCGCCCCTCGAAGGCCGCGCGCGTCTCGCCGACGACGACGAAGGTCTTGGGGTGCGAGGCGTTGACCGCGTCGCCCGTGCCGACTTGCGCGAGCGCCGTCGCGGGCTGCGTCCAGCGCGCGACCTCGTGGCCCGTCTGCGCGAGGAAGTCGTAGAGGGCGCGCGTCCCCGTCGGGCCGGCGTTGGTCGTCGAGCGGTAGGGGTTCGACTCGAACTCGGCCTCGCGCTCGACGCGCACATACGAGGCCGCGTTGAGCGCCACGAGCAGCGCGACCACGACGACGACCGTCAGGATGATTGCCAGACGACCTTGCATCTTCAGCGTCTCACAGCGTCGGACTCATTTCACGTCGAGCGTGCGGCGGCAGTTCGTCAGAAAGTCGCGCCAGTCGTCTTCGGTCGCGCGCTCGTAGCCGTACCAGTAACGCTCGAAGCTGAGCGTGAGCGGGCGCATGAAGGGGTAGAGCGGCGGGGCGTGCTGGCGGACGGCGTAGAGGTATTCGCGGTTCGTCTTGTGGCGCGCGAGTCGAAGCACGTTCCGGTCGCCAAGCTCAAGGAGCAAAGCGACGTAAGCCTTGCGAATCGCGCCGCGCAGGTCGCCCGCGCGCGCGAGTCTTTCGGCGTCCGACAGAAGGTCTGACGGGCGCTCGTCGGGCGCGATGGTTTCGCCGAGGATGACGCGCGGCTCGCGCCTGAGCGTGACACGGGAGAGCGAGCCGCGCCGCGTCCGCCAGAAGCGCCAGAGCACGAAGGCGAAGACGCCAAAGGCCAGCCCGAAGATGATGAGTTGCGCGGCCGTCGCGACGCCCGTGCCCGGCCCGCGTCGCGGCCCGCTCCTCTCGAACAAACTCTCAAGCCACTTCTGTATCCGCTCCAGAAGGTCTGTGATGGCCCCGCCCTTCGCGGCCTGCTTGTTGAAGTCCGGCCCGCGCAGAATCGTGGCGAGCCGCCCCTTCTCGGCCTCCTTGTCGCGCGCCGCCGCGCCTTGCGACGCGCCCGCGTACTCGCCGAGCCGCGCCCCGACCGCGCGCAGCCGCTCGACGATGTCACGCACGCGCCGCGCGCGGTCGGTGTTCGACCCCGAGCCGAACTTCTGCTCGTAGTCGTCGAGCGCGGTGTGCAGCCAAGCGTTACTGACCGCGAGCGTCGCGCCGTCTTCGAGCTTCACCGTCTGCGCGGGCGGGAGCAGACGCCGCGCCTCGCCGAACGCGCTCTGCTGCGTCGAGAAGATGCGGCGCGCCGGGTCGTTCTCCGGGCTGACGTTCGACCACCGCTCGTATTTCGTGTTGGCCTCCACCTCCACATAGAGCGAGGCCAGTTCTTCGAGTCGCGTCGCGGCCTCCGTGACGTTGCGTCGGTACACTTCGAGCGGGATGGACGACTCGGCGGCCGCGCGCCCGGTCGCGGCGGCGAGCGCGAGCGCGACGAGCGAACAGCACAGGATGATTTTCGTCAGCCGCTCTCTCATCTTCTGTCGCTCAAGCCGAGAACTGAATTGCGGAAAGGCTCTTCGTCCGCGTCCGCCCCCTTCGGCCGCGCGGCGGGCGCGGCGGCGATGGCCGGCGCGAGCGGCGTCGCGCGCCCCTGCGGCACTTCCGGGATGTCGCCGAAGACGCGCGCCGCCTGCAACTCCACGTCGTAGCCCTCGTGGCGCACGCGCTCGTCGATGTAGAGCAGAGACAGTCCGAGCATCCAGACCGGCGTCAGCAGGATGGCCGACAGTTGCACGACGACCTGATAGCCGATGGCGTACCAGACGGGCCACTCGGTCGCGTCCAGAGAGAACGGGTCGATGCCGTTGAGGTAGCCGAACCAGCCCAAGGGGATGAGCAGAAGCATCAGCGCCGAGTAGGTCACGAACGTCGTGAAGAGAAACATCGCCATCAGCCGGCGGACGTTGCCGCGCGCGAGCGTCGCGCTGCGGCTGATGGCGGCGAACACGCCCTTGCCTTCGACGAGCATCGCCTGCGGCACGTAGGCGACGCGGCCCGCGAGCAGGAAGAAGAGGTAGAGCGCCGCGAGGCTCGCGGCGGCGAAGACGATGAGGCCCGAGATTACCGTCAGCCAGACGGGGGCCATGCTGTTGGCCGCGAGCACGCCGACGAGCGCCGTCACCAGCACGATGATGTACCACCCGACAAACGCCGCGCCCGCCGAAATCGCCACCCACATGAAGATGACGACGGCCGCGCCGACCAACCCCCAGAAGCGCGTGCGCACGCTGCGGTAAATCGAGCGCGCCGTCACCGGCTCGTCCCACAGCAGGTGCGCGACGAGGTTGCGCGAAGCGCCGCCCATCACGATGAAGTTCGAGAAGTTGCCGGCGAACTGAAGGATGATGCCGATGGCCGCCAGCAGGAAGTAGGCGACGAAGTATCGCTCGCTGTCTGTGACCGAGATGGCACGGATGGTGACGGCCTGAAGCACCGCGCCGACGGCCGAGACCAGAACGGGCGGCGCGGAGGCGCGGATGAGCGCCATGAAGTGTTGTCGGTAGAGGCGGACGGTGCGGTCAATGAGGTCGCCCGCGCCGAGCGGCGCGAGCTGAAGCTGGTTGACCGCGAGAGTCGCCATCGGAGGTCTTCGGAGGTCTAGGAGCGCGCGCCGGGGCGGGCCGAAAAGTCGGGTCGAGTCGCGGCGAATTGTAGCACACGCCAAACGCGCGCGCGGGCCGCCGTTCGCCGCCCGCAGACGCGCCCCGCGCGCGAAGAATATAAGGGTTTGCAAGCATATCCAAAAAATAATTTCTCGAAATCCAAAATTATGAATAAAGGGCCGTTTTCGAGTCCCCGGCGAGTGCCCGTTGGGGGGCCCTAAGCCTCTGTCCCGTAAAGACTTCTTCCGCCCCGCGCGTGGCCCTCGCCATGCTGGCATGCCCCTTGCCACTTTGGTCGATGGCCTTACCGCAACTTCATGCAATTTGGTCGGTTAGACGCGACAAGACGTGTTCCCCAGTGCGCGAGTCGTGCGGAGGTAAGGCCCGAGAGGGAATCAGTGGAGTCGTTGACATAAGCTGATTGACAAGGAAGTCGGCCCGGCCCTGAAAGTCTTACGGGGCGGGCCTTGCACAACACACGTTGTTTCTTAAAGCGAGCATTAACTGTTAGAACTCGAAGGAGGTTCTCGGAATGTCATTTCTGTCCCACCGCTGGGCGCGCACGTTTACAAGCGTGGTCGCGACCCTGTTTGCGTTAGCAGCCTTCTCGGTTGCTGCCCTGGCGCAAACCGAGACGGGTCAAATCTCAGGCACAGTGAGAGACCCGAACGGCGCGGCGGTCGCGGGAGCCACGGTCACGGCGCGTAACGTCGAGTCCGGGGCCGAGCGCACTGTCACGACCGACTCGGAGGGCATCTACAACATCACCAACTTGCAGCCGGCCATCTACGACGTGACGGCGACCGGCACGGGCTTCCAGCCCGGCACGCAGCGCGCGCAGGTCACCACGGGCGGCCGCGTCAGCCTTGACGTGCCGCTGGGCGTGCAGGCCGTCGGCGGCGAGATCACGGTCGTCGCCGGTGAAGGCGGCGTCGAGGTCAACACGCAGACGCAGGAGTTGGCCGACGTCGTCTCCAGCACGCAACTGCGCGAGCTGCCGACGATCACCCGCAACCCTTACGCGCTCGTCGCCATCTCCGGCAACGTTTCGCCGGGCGACCCTTCGGGCCGCGGCACCGGCTTCGCCATCAACGGCCAGCGCGCCGCCTCGACCAACATCCTGCTCGACGGCGCCGACAACAACAACTCCTACACGGCCACGGTCGGCCAGCTCATCCCGCTCGACTCCGTGCAGGAGTTCCGCGTCGTCACCTCGAACTTCTCGGCCGAATACGGGCGGGCCTCGGGCGGCGTCGTCAACGTCGCGACGCGCGCCGGCTCGAACGACTTCAACGGCACGGCCTACGCCTTCAACCGCATCTCGCGCCTCGCCTCGAACGGCTACGACAACAACGCCAAGGAGCTCGAGCGCGGCGTCTTCGCGCGCAACCAGTTCGGCTACTCGGCCGGCGGGCGCATCCTGCGCGACAAGCTCTTCTTCTTCAACTCGACCGAGTGGACGCGCGTCCGCAGCTCGGCCAACGTCGTCAACTTCGTCCCGGCGGCCGAACTGATCGCGGCCTCGAACGCCCGCACGCAGGCGGTCTTCGCCGGCTCGACGCTGGCGGCCACGCCGACCGGCAACTTCC
>DASUNL010000185.1:0-2611 GCA_036277175.1 Pyrinomonadaceae bacterium
CTTCCGGGCCGCGTCTTGATTCAGACCTACCACCCGCACCACTACGCGCTCAAGCACGCCTGCGCGCAGGACTACGACGCCTTCTTCGAGGAGGAGATACGCTACAGGAAGAATTTGAGCTACCCGCCTTACGTCGCGCTCGCATCGCTCCTCGTTCACGGCGAAGACTTGCTGCGCGTGCAGGCGACGGCCGCCGCGCTGCGCGAGTCTTTGGACGCGGCGAACACCGAGCGCGCGTGCCGCGTCCTCGGCCCCGCGCCCGCCCCGCTCGCGCGTCTGCGCGGCGAGCACCGCGTGCAACTCCTGCTCAAGTCGCGCGACCGCAAGCGCCTGCGCGGCGTCATCGAGATTGCTCTCAACGACGCCGCCGAGACGCACGGCTGCGACCTCGACTCGGTCAACGTCGAGATAGACCCCGTCAACCTCATGTGAGCGCGCGTCGGCCGCGCACGAGCCATGTCGAGACATCAATTCAGACTACTCGTCGTCGTCAACCTGCTTCTCCTGTTCGGCAATCACTTCGTCCACGACGCGACGCTGGGATTGCTGCCGCCTGAGTTGCAGGATTACGCGGGCGGCGGCCCGAGCTTGTTGGAGGCTCAGTGGCCCTACTATTTCATGCTCGGCTTGGATTTTCTGACGGTCGCGGCCGCCGTCGGCCTCTGCCTCGGGCGGCGTTGGGGGCGGACTCTCTACCTCGCGTGTTTCGTCGTCTCCATATCGGCCACGCTCATGTCGCCCTTCCACTTCAGCACGGCGTGGAGTTCTCTCGTCGGCGCGCTGTTCGGGACGACCGAAGGCATGATTCTCGCGCTCGCCTACTTCTCACACCTCCGCCGGATGTTCGAGCGGCGCGGACGGCCCGACGACGCGCAGGACGACGAGCAGGACGTTGAGTCGGACGGCGAGCGCGCCGAATCGATTTGATTCCGCCGCGTCCATGTGCGGTAAACTTCCCGCATGAAACTCTCAGAGCTTGCGCGACAGACGGGCGCGCGCGCGGACGACGATGCCCGCGCCGACGAAGAGATAACCGGCGCGGCCGGTCTCGACGACGCACGACCCGGCGAAGTCACCTTCCTCTCGAACCCGCGCTACACGCCGCGCGTGCAACAGACGCGCGCCTCCGCCATCTACGTCGCCGAAGGCGTCGAGGTTGGACGCGAAGACCTCACGGTGCTACGCGCGCGCGACCCATACCTCGCCTACACGCGCGCCCTCCGACTCTTTCACCCCGAGCCTGAGTTTGAAGCCTTCGTCCACCCGTCCGCCATCGTCGATGCTTCCGCACGTCTCGGAGAAGGCGTCTGGATAGGCGCGTGCGCCTTCGTCGGGCGCGGCGCGGAGATAGGCGACCGCGTCCGCATCCACCCGAACGCGACCGTCTACGAAGACGTGCGCATCGGCGCGGACTCGGTCATCCACTCCGGCGTCGCCGTCCGCGAGGGCACGCAAATCGGCGCGCGCGTGCGCGTCCACAACAACGCCGTCATCGGCTCCGACGGCTTCGGCTACGCGAAGGACGAAGAAGGTGGCTGGCTGAAGATTCCGCAGACGGGGCGCGTCGTCCTCGAAGACGACGTGGAGATAGGCGCGTGCGCGACCATCGACCGCGCCTCGGTCGGCGAGACGCGCATCGCGCGCGGCGCGAAAATCGACAACCTCGTGCAGGTCGGACACTCCTGCACGGTCGGCGAAGACACACTGCTCTGCGCGCAGGTCGGACTCGCCGGCAGCTCGCACATCGGACGCCGCGTCATCCTCGCGGGCCAAGCCGGCGTCGCCGGTCACTTAAACATCGGCGACGACGTCGTCATCACCGCTAAGAGCGCGACGAGTCACAACGTCCCCGCCGGGAAAGTCCTCTCCGGCATCCCCGCCTTCGACAACCGCGAATGGCTGCGCTCGACCGCCGCCTTCCGCCGCCTCGGCGACATGCAACGCACCATACGCGCCCTCGAACAGCGCCTCGCGCAACTCGAAAAACCCACCGCCGACGAGGACTAAACGCCCCCTCTCAAGTCCAACAAAAGCCCCGCGCGACCGACAAATCGGCCCGCGTCGCACACGAAATACGACGCGACGCGCGGCCAGCCCGTCCTCTAAACACTGCCGATAAACGCTGCCGACTCAAAGTCTTAAATCGCCCGCCCGCGCGGCAAACTTTTTTCTTGACAGCCTCATCTTATGCCTGTCATAATCCGGTTGAAATTGGATTTCAATTTCGCCCCGGACGGCAAAGTTGAAAGCTCTTGATAAACGGCTCTCATAGAAAATTCTTCTCGGAGTTTCCTCGAATGCAGACGGGCAACAACGCTCTGGCTCACGTCCTACAGTCCTCTCGCGCCGACCAGAAAGTCGAGCTCTCGCTCGAAGGCCGCGACGGCGAAGAGATGGTCGCGCTGCGCTACTCGACTTGGACGGAAGGTCTCGGCTGGTCTTGTCAGAAGACGATTCGGCTCGACGCCGAACAGTTGGACGAGCTGCACCGCGCCGTGACGGTCGCGCGCCACCGCATCAACCGCCGACGCGCCGACGCGGGCCAACCCGTCCAGAGCGCGCAGGTCATACAGCTCCCGACCGTCGCCTAAGGCCACGGCGAAAACGCAGA
>DASUNL010000186.1:0-10945 GCA_036277175.1 Pyrinomonadaceae bacterium
TCACACCCGCCCGCTTGCGGCAGGCGGTACTGACTTTAGATTCTAGGTTGGAGCGGTCGAGCCGCTCACTCCTTCTCGGTGATGGTGAAATCGACCTGCCCGCGCAGCACCTCTTCGAGGGCGACGCGCGTCGGCTTGTGCCGCTGCAAGTCCATCTCGACGCGGGGACGCGCGCCGCGCTGAAGCTGTTTGCTGCGCTGCGCCGCCACGATAATCATTCGGTACTTGGAATCCATCTCAGGCGTCCCCGTCTCCGTCGTCTCCACGCTCGTCTCTTCGCTCATCGTCTCGACAGCTTTTGCCATTTTCTCTCGCGCCCGACCCTTTTGGGCCGGCCCCCCTCCATTAATTCAAACTATTTTTATAAACGCTAGGGCGGATTTATTCAACCCGCGCGGGGAACGTCGCGACGACGCGCCGCGCGATCCACTCCTGCCGCCCGCGCCGCGCGCGCTCGGCGTATACGATTGAAGCGAGCTGCGCCGAGGCTCTTTCGGCCACGTCGTTGATGATGACGTAGTCGAACTCGCGGTAGTGCGCGACCTCCGTGGCCGCGTTTCGCAGGCGCAGCAGAACGTCCTCGGGCGCTTCCGACTTGCGGCGCAGAAGGCGCTCGCGCATGACCTCGAACGACGGCGGGAGGATGAAGACCGTGACGACGTTCGATATCGAGCCGCGCACGGAGGCCGCCCCCTGCACGTCGATTTCGAGGATGATGTCGCGCCCCTCTTCCAACTCCTGCTCGACGACCGAGCGCGCCGTGCCGTAGAGGTTGTTGTGGACGGCCGCCCATTCGAGGAAGCCGCCGCGCTCGCGCATGCGCTCGAAGTCTTCGGCCGAGACGAAGTGGTAGTCGACGCCGTCGCGCTCGCCCTCGCGCGGACGCCGCGTCGTCCATGAAATCGAGTAGCCGATGCCCTGCACGTCTTCGAGGACGCGGCGGACGAGCGTCCCCTTGCCGCCGCCCGACGGCGAACTGACGACGAGCAGGAAGCCGTGATAGCCCTCTGTCATCGCCCGACCCTCTTCTCGCGCGGCGTCGCCCACGCCTGCCGACTCACTCGACATTCTGCACCTGCTCGCGCAGCTTCTCGACCGCCGCCTTGATTGCCAAGGCGGACTCCTTCACCGACAGGTCAGTTGATTTCGAGAGCACGGTGTTGGCCTCGCGGTTCAACTCCTGAAGAAGGAAGTCGAGGCGCTTGCCCGTCTCCTCTTCGGACGTGAGGCTCGAACGGAATTGGACGAGGTGGCTCTTGAGGCGCGCGATCTCTTCGGAGATGTCGCTGCGGTCGGCGAGGTAGGCCACCTCCTGCGCTAGACGCCCTTGGTCTAGTTCGACGACTTCGAGTCCGTCGCGCGCGAGTAGTTCGCTGATGCGCTTCTGGACGCGCGCGCGGTAGGCCATGACCTGCTCGGCCGCGAGCGCCTCGATGATGGGGACGTGTCGCTCTATCTCGTCGAGCCGCGCGCTCATCTCGGCCGAGAGCGCCGCGCCCTCGCGCGCGCGCATCGCTTCTAGTTCGTCGAGCGCGGAGTCGAGGGCGCGCAACACGCCCTCGGTCATCGCCTCGCTGAGACGGTCGCGCGCGGCCTGCAACGCGCCGGGCAGACGCGCCAGCACGTTGATGTCAGGCTCGCCCGCCAGCCCGTACTCGTGCTGCATCGCGCGCATCGCCTGAATGTAACCGGCGACGAGCGGGCGGTTAATCTCGTAGGCGACTTCGCCCGTGCGTTCGAGCGTGACGGCCACCTCGACGCGGCCGCGCGAAAGGCGCTCGCCGATGCGGCGACGTATCTGAGCTTCGAGTCCAGAAAGCTCTCCGCCCATGCGCAGATGCACGTCGAGGAAGCGGTTGTTGACGGTTTTGAGATCGACGGCCGCCGAGAAGTCGTCGCCCGAGGCCGAGCCGCGGCCGAAGCCGGTCATGGATTTCATAAAAGTCGTGAATCGTGAATCGTGAATCGTAAATTGTTTGAATGGCATTCGGCCTCACTCTGTGCTGTTCGAGTTGAGAGGTTTTCAAGCGCCATTCACGATTCACGATTCACGATTCACAAGTACTTCCTCCTCCTCTTCGGCGAACTGAAGCTCGTAGAGTCGCCGGTAGACGCCGCCGCGCTCCAACAACTCGGCGTGGCGGCCGGTCTCCAGTACTCGACCGCGTTCGATGACGACGATTTGGTCTGCGCGCCGCACGGTCGAGAGGCGGTGCGCGATGACGAGCGTCGTGCGGCCCTCGGTCAGGTTGGCGAGCGCCTTCTGCACGAGTCGTTCGGACTCGGCGTCTAAGGCGGACGTGGCCTCGTCGAGGACGAGCACCGAAGCGTCGGCGAGGACGGCGCGCGCGATGGCGAGACGCTGGCGTTGTCCGCCCGAAAGAAAGATGCCGCGCTCGCCGACGACGGTGTCGTAGCCGGCCGGAAGTTCCATGATGAAGTCGTGCGCGTGCGCGGCTCGCGCGGCGCGCTCGATGTCGGCGTCGGATGCGTCGGGGCGGCTGTAAGAGATGTTGTAGCGGACGGTGTCGTTGAAGAGGACGGTTTCCTGCGTGACGATGGCGATGTTGCGTCGGAGGCTCGCGAGCGTCGCGTCGCGCAGGTCAGTTCCGTCCCACAGCACCGCGCCCTCGGCCGGGTCGTGGAAGCGCGGGATGAGTTTCGTCAGAGTCGATTTGCCGCCGCCCGACTCGCCGACGAGCGCGACCATCCGTCCGGCCTCGATGCGTAGGTCGATGCCGTGCAAGACCTGCCGGTTCTCGTTCGCGTAGACGAACGTGACGCCGCGCAGCTCAATCGCCTCGCGCAGAGGTCGCAGCTCCGACGCGCCGGGTCGCTCACGAATCTCGGCGTGCTCGTCGAGCACCTCCCAGACGTGGCGCGCGGCGGCGAGCGCCTGCTCCATGCCGTTGTGCAGGCGCGAGAGCTTGCGCATCGGGTCGTAAGAGGAGAAGAGGAAGAAGAGGAAGGTGACGAACTGCGCGGCGTTCATGTGGCCGAGAGTTATCTCGCGCTGCGCGAAGAAGAGGAGCGCGGCGACGGCGATGACGCCCAGAAGCTCAATCGTCGTCGGCGCGAAGCCGTCAATCTTCGCCTTCCTCAAGTGCGCGCTCATGATTTGACGCGCGACCTCGAAGAATCGCCGCCGCTCGCGCTCTTCAGCCCGATAAGCTTTGACGATTGACTGATTCGCCAACGCCTCCTGAGCCGTGTCAACTAAACGCTGGCTGCCCTCGAACGACTCGCGCGAGAGGTTGCGTAGGGCGCGTCCGAAGCGCGCCGTCAAAACTCCGACGACGGGCGCGATTAAGAGCGCGCCGAGCGTGAGACGCCAAGAGTAGTAGAACGAGGCGGAGAGAAAGAAGACGAGCGTGAAGCCCTCGCGCAGCATGTCGCGCAGGGTGTGCGAGACGGCCGTCTCGATTGCGCCGGCCGAGGCGACGAGGCGCGACACCAAGTAGTTCGTCCGGTGTCGCTCGAAGAAGTCGGACGACTGCGCGTGCAGGTGCGTGTACATGTCCGCGCGCAGTCTTAAAACGGACTCCTGACCGACGCGCGCCATCAGATAAGTAGAGAAGTATTCGGCGACGCCCTTGGCGACGGTGAAGGCGACGAGCAGAAGCGCAATCGTGCGCCACGCGGCGAAGCCCGAGTCGGGGATGAAGTGTTGGAGGCCGAAGAGCGTGGGCGTGCGCCCCGACGTGTCGCCTTCGGGCCGCAAGGCTTGGTCGAAGATGGGGACGATGAGCGCGCCGATGGCGCTCTGAAGGAGGCCGACGGCGAGCATCGCCACAGTGGCGAGCGTGAACTTCCCCCAGTGAGGCTTGAGGTAAACTAAGAGTCGCCTAAGGTCGCGCATCGGGCTACAGCGTTTGTCGGGAACCGCCTGTTCGTTCGGAGGGCTTAAAGGCTTCTTGAATCGCCGCAGTAAGTCAGAACTATACGAACCGCGCGGGCGGACAGTCAAGACGGCCGCGCCGTGCGCTCGTCGCTTCGGCGCGAAGTCGGGCGCACGAGGCGGGCGCGTCGGGCCGTAGTTGCGCTATAATCCCGGCGCACGGTTTTTCTGCCAACCGACGCGCGCTCCAACCCGAAATCACCCGACACGAAGGGAAAAGCGTGAGCCTGAGACTGTTGATTGTTGACGACGACGAGAGTATGCGCCTGCTGCTGGCCGAGTATTTCCGGCGGCTCGGCTACGAGGTCGAGGAGAAGGAGAGCGCCGAGGACGCGCTCGAACCCGCCTTGAGCGGACGTTTCGACTGCTTCATCTTCGACGTCACGATGGGCGGCATGAACGGACTCGAACTGCTCCGGCGCGTGCGCGAGCGCGGCGTCGAAGCCCCGGCGATGTTTCTGACGGCGATGGACGCCGTCGACGACAAGGTCGCGGGTTTTCAGGCCGGGGCGGACGACTACCTCGCCAAACCTTTTAGCCCGCGCGAATTGGAAGTCAGGGTCGAGGCGCTTCTGAAGCGTGCGGGGAAGTGGTCGCAGGCGCACGAGCGCGAGGGCGAGCGTTTTTCGGTCGGCGAGCTCGTCATCGACAAGCGGCGTCACGAGGTCACGCTCGGCGGCGCGCGAGTAGATTTGACGCCGCTCGAATTCCACATCCTCGAACGCCTTGCGAGCGAGCCGGGCCGCGCGTGGTCGCGCAACGATTTGCTCGACGAGGTTTGGAGCACCGAGTACGAAGGCTACCAGCGAAACGTAGACCCCCACATCAACCGCCTGCGGAGAAAGATAGAAGCCGATCCCAAAAACCCGCGCTACGTGCTCACCGTGCGTGGCGTCGGCTACAAACTCAACGAGGCCCCATGAAAGCAAGACCACTGATTTTCACACTCGCGTTCTGCTGTCTCTCCTCATACATCCCCACCACGGACGCCTCGGCGTCGACACCGC
Source organism: Pyrinomonadaceae bacterium (assembly GCA_036277175.1). Taxonomy (GTDB): domain Bacteria; phylum Acidobacteriota; class Blastocatellia; order Pyrinomonadales; family Pyrinomonadaceae; genus DASQDT01. The sequence goes on from DASUNL010000186.1 coordinate 4,906, forward strand.
AAAGAACGAGAAGGAGAACGAGCGTCGCGCAGCCGGCCGCGACGCCCGCGCCGTCGCCCGACACCACGCCGCCCGTCGCGACCGAAGTCAACTCCGCGATGACGCTTCGCTGGCGCGGGCAGCCCGGCGTCACGCGCTACCGGCTTCAGGTCGCGCGCGACGAGGCGTTCACTGACATCGTCGTCGACCGCGCGGTTAACGGCCTTCAGGCGTCCGTTGAAGTCCCGACCGGAAGGTACTACTGGCGCGTCGCCCCGGCCGCCGAACTCGAAGCGGGCACATACTCGCAGCCGCAAGTCGCCGAGGCGAACGCAGTCGGCGCGGGCGTCGCGCCCAACTTGATTCTCGCCTCGACCGACACCGGCTGGCGCACCGCGACGGGCGAAGTGTCGCGCCCCGTCTCGGCAGCGTTGCGCGCGGGACAGGGCTTCGACATCGTCGCCGTCAGCTCCGACGGCTTCGTGCGCGCCGTCGAGGGCGCGACCGGCATGCCGCTCTGGACTGCGCCGTTCGCTCCGGGCGCGAGGCGCGGCGAAGAGGCGGGCGCGCGCGCCTCGAACTTCATGCCGCTCGTCGTCGCGCAAGCGGGCGGCGGCTCGAACATCGTCGTCGCCTACAACGGCGGCCTGCGCGCCCTGCGCGGCGACACCGGACGAGAACTCTGGCGCGCGACGCTCGAAGGGCAGCCGACGGGCGGCGTCGCGGCCGACGTTGACGGCGACGGGAAACCCGAAGTCGTCGCGTCCGTCGAGTCGCCGAATTCGCTCGTCGTCTTAAGCGGCGACACCGGGCGCGTCGTCTCGAACACGAAGCTCGACGCGGCCGTCGTCGGCATGCCCGCCGCGTTTCAGAGCGGCGCGGAGCGCGGGGTCTTGACGGGCCACGCCGACGGCACGGTCACGTTGCGGCGCGCGACGGGCGAGCAGGTGCGTTCGACGAAACTCGAAACGCGCGTCACGACGCAGCCCGTCGTCATCACGACCGCGCGCGGCGACTTCGTCGTCGTCGGCTCGGAGCGCGGCTTGGCGGCGCTCAAGGCCGACGACCTACAGTTGATGGGCATCATCTACACCGAGAACGATTCGCCGCGCGGACACCTGACCGTCTCCGACACGGACGGCGACGGCACTTCTGAGATAGCCTTCGTCACGCGCGAGGGGCGCGTCGCGCTCGTCGGCACGGTCGACGGCAAGGTCAAGTGGACGGCCGAAGGCGCGGCCGACGCCGGCTCGGTCGCGCTCGCCGACCTGAACGGCGACGGCGTGCAGGACGTTTTGGTGGCGGGCGGAAACATCTTCGCCTACGGGTTTTCGGGCCGCGACGGGACGCTCATCTGGAAGGCGGAAGAGCTGACGCCGAGCCCCACGGCGCAGGCGGGCGGCCCTACGTCGCCGCGCTCGCTCGTCGTCGCCCCGCTCGGGCCGAACGGCGCGCTCGTCGTCGGCGCAGACCCCATGCGCGTCAACCTGCGCGCCTTCGAGCTGCCGAAGGGCGCGGTCAAATCGGCCGCGCGTTAAAGAGAAATGATGAACGCGGAATGATGAATGATGAATTAAAGGCCGTCTTTGTTTCATCATTCCGCATTCATCATTCCGCGTTCATCATTTAGCTTATGCTCTGGTACATCGCCCTCGCGCTCTTCGTCCTTTGGCTCGTATTGACCGTCTTTTTCGGCAAAGGCGGTCTCATCCACATCATTCTCCTCAACGCACTGGCCGTGGCGCTCGTCCAGTTCGTCGCCGATAGACGCGCCGCAAGACGGTGAAAAGTGGCGACCCGGCCGCAAACAGCGCGGCAACGGCCGCCCCGCGCGGGCGCATCAATTACACGAAAGGGTATTTTACGAGTACCTCCCGCGACTGTCTCGAACGACGCAAGGAAGCCATTTCGCCCGAGGAGAAATAGTTTTATGAGAAGCACGCGAAACCTTTTCCGCCTCCGTCGCCTGTCGCTGACGGCGGCGATAATCTTGTGCGCCGCCCTGCAAGCGGCCGCGCAGCCCGACGCGCAGAGGCAGGTCGTCGCCATCACCTACCCGCTCGACCAGAACGTGACCGTGAAGTTCAGGGGGACGACGCGCCTGCCGCGTCTCTCCGGCGAGGCGAAGGTGAAGAGGACGGGCCGGCGCAACACGCGCGTCGAGCTTGAGGTCAAAAACCTCCCGCGCGCCTTCGAGCTGGGCACGGTCTACACGACCTACATCCTCTGGGCCATCACGCCCGAGGGTCAGGCCGACAAGCTCGGCGAAATCAAACGCGGCGGCAGCTTCATCGTCAACTCGAAAATCGACGTGACGACGCCCCTGCAAAACTTCGCGCTCATCCTGACGGCCGAGCCGCACTTCCTCGTCCGCACGCCGAGCCGGATGGTCGTCCTCGAAAACCTACCGCCGCGCGACCCCGGACTTGCCGACATCGAAACTTTCAACGTCCAGTACATCGGCAACCAGTCCGACTACTTCAACGACACGCGCGTCCCCGACCTCGCCGATCAGGAATTCTTGAAGACGCCCGTCTCGATTCTCGGCGCGCGTCAGGCCATCAACCTCGCGCGCTACGCGGGCGCTGACCGCGACGCCGCGAACGAGCTGCGCGAGGCTCAGGCGAAGCTCGAAGAGGCGGAGACCGCTTGGCGTCTGCGCGCGGACGAGGCGGAGGTCGACGTCATCGCGCGCCAGTCCATCAGTCTCGGCGCGAAGGCCGAGGAGATGGCCGAGGCCCGCGTCGCGGCGCGCAAGCGCAGGGACGAAATCGCGCGGCGCGACGAGGCCGTGCGCGACGCCGAGCGGAGCGCGGCCGCCGCGACCGACAGGGTCGACGAGCTTCGCGCGGCCCTCCGCAAAGAGGAGCAGGCGCGCGTCCTCGCCGAGCGCGACGCCTTAAACGCCAACCAGCAGTTGCGCGACCTGCGCGCCGAGAACGCGCGCCTCAACGAAGAGCTTCGGACGCTGCGCGCCGACGCCGAACAGGCGAAGCTACGGCTCGCGCGCATGGAGGGCGAGCGCGAGGCCGAGGTCGCGCGCGAGCGCGAAGCCGTGCGCGTCGAGCGACAGCGACAGGCGCTCAACACCTTAAAGGCGACGCTCGCGCGTTTCGGGAGCGTGCGCGAGTCGGAGCGCGGGCTGATGCTCGTCCTGCCCGACTCGGTCTGGTCGGGAGCGCGTGCGTCGGATTTAACTGCGCGCGCGGCCTCGACGACCGTCGAGCCTTTGGCTGCGCTCCTCGCCAACAACCCCGACCTACAGGTCTTCATCGAGGCTTACGCCGACGACCGTGGCGACGCCGACACCTTGCAGCGTCTCACGCAGGATCGCGCAGAGGCTTTGGCGGGACGCCTCGTCGCGGCGGGCGTTGACAGCGCGCGCATCAACGCGAGCGGCATGGGAAGCTCCAAGCCCCTCGCCTCTAACGCCAACCTCGCGGGGCGCGGGCGCAACCGCCGAGTCGAAATCACACTCGTCCCCGTGGCCCCTACGGGCGACACGGCCGTCGCGGGCGACGACCAGAACTAGTAAAGCGTTCAGCAGTCAGCATTCAGCTATCAGCTCACGGCTTCCGCCGCGCGTCAGACGGCCGCCGAAAAAAATACTTCTCGTCTGCTTTATCAAAGCTGATAGCTGAATGCTGACTGCTGAACGCTCTAACGCACGGGCGGTCGGTGTTAAGATTGCCAACGGTAATCTTCCCCGGCCGCCCTCTTTTTGCGATGACGCCGCTCGAAGTCTTACAACTCATCGGCTTCAGCACGGCCGCCGCGCTCCACCTCTGGATGGGCGGCCTGCTGTTTCGTCGTCGTCACGGACTCGGGCGCATCGAGCACGTGCTGACGTGGCTCGCCCTATCGGTCGGCGTCTGGCACGGCTGCAACCTCCTGCTCGCGCTCCACTCGATGCTGGGGCTGACGGGCGCGGGTTGGGAGCCGCCCCTGCGCGTCGTCAACACGCTCGCCGTCTCCGCCATCACGCTCTCCTATTCGCTCCTGCTACACCTTCATCTGCACCTCTGGGCCGACTCGCGCGGCCGCGCACTGAATGCCTTGGAGCGCCTGCGCGTCTACCTCTCGTACATCCCCGCGCTCTTCCTCCCCGTCGCCCTGTTGAGGCTCTGGCAAGGCCCCTACGCGCCGATGTTCGACAAGCTGAACTTTCTTCTGCTCCCGTTCGCGCTGTGGGCGACTTACTGCCTGTGTCTCGTCGCGGTGACGGACTTTCTCATCGCGCGCTCGACGCAGCGCGCGAGCGAGCGACGTTTGATGAGGACTCTGGCGGCCTCGTTCGTCGGCATCGCGTTTATGATTTTCGTCGTCTACGCGCTCAGGGTCGGGAAGGGGAGTGAGCTAGGCGAATACTTGCAATCAATCGCGAACCTCGGCTCGCTCGTCCCCTCGGCGCTGCTCGCGTATCACATCTACCGCTACCGCTACCTTGAGCTGATAATCAAAGAGAGCCTGATTGCGGCGACGTTCGCGGCCGTCGTGCTCGTCGTCTACCTCTACGGCATACGCACCGCCGGGCTTTACATCACGGCTCGTTACGGCGTGCGCGCGGGCGTCATCGAGTCGATTCTGATTCTCACGCTCGCGCTCGTCGCCGCGCCCTTAAGGCGTTGGCTCGACCGGAAGTTTCATCAGCTCTTCGAGCGCGAGGCGGCGCTCTACCGCGACGTGGTGACGCGCATCGGAGGCCACGCCGGGCGCTACGCCGAGCTGCCCGCGCTGCTCAAATACATCGAGGAGCAGACCGCCTCCGCGCTCGGACTGAGGCGCGTGCGCCTGCTCGTCACGGGCGACGACGCGCGGCCGTCGGCGAGTGGGGGCGGCGACGGGGGCGCGCGCGATGTTGAGAGAATCGCTGGCGGAGATGTGGGCGAAGTGGAGGGTTGGGAGGCGGAGATCGCCGAGCGCGTGCGCGCGTGGGGCGGCGCGGCGCTCGAAGGCGACCCAGTGCTGCGGAAGGCGGGTTTTCAGTTGGCCTTCCCGCTCAGTCGCGAGAATCGCGAGGTCGGCCTGATGCTCGTCGACGGCTCGCCCGACGCTTTGACGCACGACGTGATGTCCGTCCTTGAAGTTCTGGCCGGTCAGGTCGCCATCGCCGTCGAGGACTGCCGGCTAGTCGAGGAGAACGTGAGGCTTGAGCGAAGGCTCGCGCGCGGCGAGCGTCTGGCCGCGCTCGGGCAGATGGCCGCGACGGTCGCGCACGAAGTTAAGAACCCTCTCTCGGCCATCAAGTCAATCGCGCAGGTGATGCGCGAGGACGAGAAGCTCAAAGTAGAGTACGCGCGCGACCTTGAGCTCATCGTCGGCGAGACCGACCGTCTGAGCCGCAGCGTCACGCAGCTTTTGAGCTTCGCGCGCGGCGCGCCGCCCGTCGGCTCGCCCGTCCGCACAGGCTCGCTCATCGGCGAGGTCGTCAAGCTCACGTCGGCCGAGGCCGAGAGTCGCGGCGTCAGTCTCCGCAATCAAGTCGAGACGGCGAGTCAAACGAACGGCGGCGACGTCGAGCAGTCGAAAGTGGCCGACAGCGAGTTGAGCGGTGCGTGCGCGTCGGCCTTGAGAGACGCTTTGGCGAATCTGATTCTCAACGCGCTACAGGCGACGCCGGAGGGCGGCGCGGTGACGGTCGAGGCGCGCGCCACGACGGACGCGCTCGTCGTCACCGTCACGGACGAAGGCGGCGGCGTGCCCGAAGAATTGCGCGAGCGCATCTGGGAGCCTTTCTTCACGACGAAGCAGAGGGGCACGGGGCTTGGACTCGCCATCGTCCGCCGACGTCTCGAAGAGGTCGGCGGCACGGCCCGACTCGCGCCGCGCGCCGACGGCGAGGGCGCGCGTTTCGAGCTGACCGTCCCCCGCGCGCATTGCACAACCTAGGGCCGAGGCGTAAATTTCCGTCAAACGCACGAGCCCGACTTCAAAGGAAGACGCATGAGTCAGGAAGAGAGAACGCAGGGTTTTCGTCTCCTCATCGTTGACGACGAGGAGGCCGCCCGCTACGGCATGCGGCGCGCGCTCTCAGGCTTCGACTATCAAATCGAAGAGGCCG
>DASUNL010000187.1:0-11365 GCA_036277175.1 Pyrinomonadaceae bacterium
GCTCGCGCCGCGCCTCGCTTTCGGCCTGCTGGAGCTTGGCGAAGTTGCGCGCCAACTCTTCGTTCGCTAAACGGAGGTCGGTCACGTCTCGGAAGATTGAGACCATGCCGATGCGCTCGCCGCGCGTGTTGAGCGCGGGAGTGGAGATGACTTCAAAGTGTATGTCCGAGCCTTCGAGCGGGTCGACGAGCGTCAGGTCGCGGCCGATGACCTCGGTCGAGGCGACGGCCGCGCTCGAAAGGTAGGCCGAAAACAGCAGGTCGTTCATCTCCAAAGCGCGCCGCTTGCCCGCGCTCGCGTTCTTCTGCCCGCTGAACAACTCTTCGGCGCGCCGGTTCTGAAGAAGGATTTCGTTGTCGAGGTTGGTGAGCACGATGGGGTCGGCCACCGATTGCATAATCGACTGCACCCACTGACGCTCGCGCTGCAACTTCGAGACGTTGGAGTTCAGACGCTCAAGCTGCATCGCCGACGAGATGATGACGCCGACGCGGTCGGCGAAGCGCGTCATCACGTTCATCTGCTGCGGCCCGACGCACCCCTCGTTCGCGCCGACGTAGAGCGCGCCCATGCACATCGCCTCGGGCATCCAGTAACGCTCGCCGTCGTAGGGGCGGCGCGCGAAGTCGCCGTCGTGTTCGGTCGGGGTCTGCGAGCCGAAGAGCGGGAGGGCGAGGAGGTCGGTCGAGCTTCCCAAGCGTTCGAGGAAGGCGGCCGAGGCCGGGTCTGCGCGCGTGACCCACGCGGGGCGGCCGTCGTGGACGACCGTCACGTGCGGGCCGCTCGAATCGAGCGGGAGTTCGAGTCCGGCCACCGCCTCGTCGTCGGGCAGCCCCGCGCCCATGCGGACGCGCAAGACGGCCTTGCGCTTGTCGATGAGGGCGATGGCCGCGTGCGGGTGGCCGAGTCCGGCCGTCGCGGTGTCGAGCGTGAGCAGCAGTCGCTCGTCGACGGTCTGCGCGGCGAGCAACTGCGTCGTCATCTCGAACAGTACTTCGTACTGGTCTTTCGCTATCCCTGCCGCGGGCGCGTCGTCGCCCGCCGCGAGCGCGGCCCCCGCTTCCCTCCGGGGTTCGGTGAGACGATCCATAAAAAAGCTTTCAGCGGTCAGCCTTCAGCTATCAGCTTCTTTTGCCTTTGGCTGAATGCTGATTGCTGAGTGCTGACCGCTTTACTGTCTTTCGACCTCGACCGTGACGCGGCGGCGCGTCTCGTCGCCGGTGGGTTCGGCTGCGCCGGGGGTGAGGGCCGGCCGCGAGACAGCCGGCGTCAGGCCGACGGCCTCGGCGTACTTCAGGTACGTGTCAATGGAGGCGACGACGACGCGCGCCTCGACCGTGATGAGGTCGATGCCGACGAGCGAGATGCGAACCCAAGCGTCGATGACGATGCCTTTGTCCAGCACGCGGTCGAGAACATCTATCAGACTGGTTCCGCCCGGCGCTCTCTCAACAGCCATATCCGTGGATACCTTTCTCCGAGGGTTAAATGTTCACCGCGCGCGAAGCCGACTGCGTCCGCGCGCCCCGCCCGTGTCAGCGCCCGCCGCGCGCGCCGCCCTTCTTACTCGCGCCGCCCTTGCGACTCCCACGCGCGCCGCGCGTCGGGGCCGGCGGCGTCGCCAACTGGCGCATCTCGCTCTCAAGGGCCGCGATGCGCTCGCGCAGTTCGACGTTCTCCATCTCGGCGCGCTCGGCCCGCGTCGTCAGGTTCGTGTCGTAGCGCCACCAGTTCAGCCCGATCTGCTCGGCCTTGTCGATGGAGCAGACGAGCAGGCGTATCTGCAACGTCAGCAACTCGACGTTGGCGAGCGAGACCTTGATGTCGCCCGCGATGACGAGGCCCTTGTCCAGAATCCGGTCGAGCACGTCCACCAAGCCCGGCGGGCGCGCCGTGATTAAGCTCGAACGCTCCGTTGACAACGTTTGGCTCTCCTCAGACTTGGGGGGTTAAGTCCCAGTGGCCGCGCGCTTCTTAAAAAAACCTTTCGCCGCGAGACCGCCTTGTGTACGGGCCGCGCGTGGGCGGCCGACTCTCGACGAGACCTTTTTAAATAAGACGCCCGGCCGGGCCGAGGTCGAGGTTGAGGTCTTCGTCCGCGAGTCCGAACTGCTCCTTAAGCTCCGCCATCTTCGCTTCCAGCTTCATCAGCGCCAGCCCCAACTCCTCGACCTGCGCGTCCGACAGACCGCCGCCCTCCATGCGCCGAATCGCCTGCTTTTCGAGGAGACGGCGGATTAGCTCGATGAGCGTCAGAACGAGCTTGGCGAGTCCCTGCTCGACCGAGCGCGCGTCGACGTTGATGCGCTCGGGCAAAGCGTCCGTCACGCGCCGAAGCTCAGTGACGAACTCCTCGGCGTGTGCGGTCTCGACCTCCGGCTCGGCCGGCTGTGGGGGAACGGGAGAATGCTTCACAAGGTTAACCCGCGTCCGTGCTCCGTGTCTACAATTATCCGGGACGCGCGCGCGCCCTTCCTGAGAAGTTATCAGATTTCAGGGTCGGAGGTCACAAAAACTGTAGGGCGGCCATGGGCCGCTCGCCAGAAACCGAAGCCCCGCGCCGCCCTCTTCGCCCAACCGGCGGACGGCCTCGCGGTACTCTTCGACGCGCGCGCTCTCGACCAGATGCGACGCGCGCAAGACGATGCGCTCCTCGGGCGAGACGCGCGAGCGCGCCGAGCGCGCGTGCGGCGCGAGCCTCGCCCCGACCCATGAACTTATCTCGTCGGCACGCGCGCGCCGCCGCTCGCCGCCCGCCAACGCCGCGCGCTTCGCCGCGAGGAACGCCGCGCCCGCGCCGCTCGTCGTCTCCGAGTCGGCCGCCGAAGTCTCCGAAGACTCGGACTCGGTTAAAGTCTCCGATGCGGGTGACGCCGGCGCGCCTGCGCGTGACGCCTGCGCGTCCGCGACTTCGTCCCAGAGAACCTTGACGCTCATCTCGACACAGCCCGCGACGCGCTCAAGACTCGACGCGAGCGCGTCGCGATTCTTCGAGACGTAGGCCGCGAGCTGCGGGGCGTCGGCGAGCGTGCCGAAGCGGAAAGGCAGCGGCGTCGTCTGCGCGAGCACGTGCGCGAGCACGGCGTTATGCGCGCGCAGGTACTCTCTCTTGAGAGCGACGCGCCCTTCGTCGAAATCGCTGACGACCGCCGTCAAGCCTCCGCACTCCAACGCGCGGACGGTCGCGCCCCCGACCCCCGCGAGCGACTCGACATCCTTGCCCGCCAACTCGCGGCCCAAACAGTAGACGTAAAGACTCATTCGCGGCCCGCGTCTTCTACTTCTTCTTTGCCTACGTCCTCTTCATCGCCCTCGCGCGGCGTCGGGAGCGGGCCGCCGGGCAGGCGCGCGTCCAACTCGCGCCGCGCGCGCTCGCCCAAGACTTCCTCGACCGTCTCGACCGAGCCGAGCAGGACGTTAAGGCCCAAGTAGATGAGGTCGATGTCGGCGACCGAGATGATTACGTCGCCCGCGATGACGAGCCCGCTGTCGAGTACATGGTCGAGCGTCTCCAGAAGCGACAGCTCGTCATCGCCGAATCCAAACTCTTCAGTCATCGCTCTTCTCTACCGTCGCGAAGTTGTAGGCGGGCCAAGGGCCGGTCAGCTCGAAGCGGAAGCCGTGACGCGCGTTGCGCGCGGCGATGCGTTCGGCCGTCGCGCGGAACTCCTCGAACCGCTCGCGCGCGACGAGGAAGGCGAGCTTCGCCGCGACCGCGTCGCCGCCCTCGCTCGACTCGTCCTTGAAGACGCGCAGACGCGCCGAGCCCTCCGCCGCCGCGCCCAACTCGCTCTCGACTTCCAACGCGACGCGCTTCATCTCGGCGCGCGACTCGTCAGCGCGCAGCGTCTCAATCTTCTTCCGTAAAAGATATGCCTGACCGGGCGCGGCCGCCTCGGCCTGCCGCGACATCTCGCGCAGACGCTCGCTCGCCTCGACGATTTTCTCTTTCAACACCGCGCGGTCGGCGTGGACGTTTACGCCCCACTCCTCGCGCCCGCGCAGACGCTCGACGACCGTGCGCAGAGCCTCGCCGTTCTCTTCGAGCATCTTACGGACGCGCGCGCGCGTGAGGTAAATCGTGCCGAAGCGAAGGGGGACGATGTCTGAGACGCGCGCGAAGAACTCGACCGCCTGTTGGTGACGCAGCGCGCGCGCGGCCGTCCAAGCGGGGTCTGCGAGACGCTGTTCGATTGCGCCCTCGCCGTAGTCCGAGAGCGGGACTGCGCTGACGACGGCCGCCAAGTGTCCGGCCTCGACGAGTTCGAGCGTCGCCGCGTCTTCGACCGACGCGGGCAGGCTCTCTTCGCCGAAGAGCGCGGAGAGTTGTTCGCGCTCGCCTATGCAGTAGACGTAGAAGGCCGCGCCGGGCGGCTCGGGGTCGCCCGACTCTTCGGCCACGCTATGCTTCGGGGCGCGTCTCGTCATCGTCACGTTGCGGCAAGCTGCTCGGCGCTGTAGTTTCGGCGCGCACATTCTCGCACTAACGCCCGCCATCTCAAATCCTAAATCTCAAATCTCGGATTTCAAATTCGAGATTTCAAATCCGCAATCAAATCAGAGCGCGTGCCAAGAGGCGAAGTGCTCGCGCAGTAGCTCGGGGCCGCGCACGTCCGCCGGGTGCTGCGGGGCGGCGAGGAGTTCGGCGCGGCGTGCGAACCTTCGGCGGAAGAGTTTGACGACCTGCGTTTGCGCGCGTCGGCGGGCCGCGCAGAAGTCGCAGCCGCGCGCGGCCTCGTCAGTGACGACGTTATTGATGAGCATTCGTCGCATCGGGACTTTGAGGCGCTTGAGACTTTCGGCGAGGCGGGCCGTCTCTTCGAGGCTCATCCGTTCGGGGATGGCGACGCCGACGAACTCGCAGCGCGCCGGGTCGGTCAAAAGCGACGCGACGCGCTTGATGGATTTCGACATCTCGACCAACTCGCCCGCCACGTCGCCGAAGCGAACGATGCCCTTGTACTTGAGCAGCAGCTTGATGAAGGTTCTTATCCACGAGAGCGCGACTTCGGGCAGTTCGAGGAAGCGTATGAGGTGGCCGGTCGGCGCGGTGTCGAGGACGATTGAAGTGTAAGAGCCTTCGTCGAGCAGGTCGCTGACGGCCGAGAGCGCGGCGATTTCGTCGACGCCGGGCGGCGCGAGCGCGACCAGCTCGCGCATCGCCTCGCGGTCGAACTGTATCTCCCAACGCGAGCCGCCCGTCAGAGACTCGAACAGCTCGTCCGTCCAGCGACGGTAACGCTCCTTCAACTCCTCGAAGCGCGCCGCCGGGTCAATCTCCATCGCGTCCAAGTTCCCGACGCCCGCGACGCCGCGACGCAACGCGCCGACGCGCTCGCCGAAACTGTCGGAGAGCGAATGAGCCGGGTCGGTCGAAAAGACCAGCACGCGCGCCTTTTTGTTTTCTTCAGCCAACGCGAGCGCGGCCGACGCGGCGGCCGTCGTCTTCCCAACCCCGCCTTTGCCGCCGAAGATGAGCAGCGCGGGCGAAGGCGAAAGTTGAAAGGATGAAGGATGCGGGGAGGAGGCATGTGAAATTTGAGATTTCAAATTCGAGCTTTGAGATTTCAAATTTGAGATTTTAACTTCCGCGTCGTCCTTTCGACGTCCGACGTCCGCCTTCATCTTTTCCTGCTCACCCCACGCGAGCGCGGCGAAGCGGCGGAGCGCCGGAGCGCCGCGCACCTCTTCGGCGAGGAGCGGGACGCGGCGAAGGCGCAGACGCTTGAAGTCGCGCTCGATTTTTTCGAGCCAGCGCGTCTGCGCCCGCGCGCGCGCGCGGCAGAAGGGGCACGCGCCGTGTTCGTGCTCGACGCGGTTGATGATTAAGTCCGTGACGGGGACGCCCTCGGACGCGAGCAAGTCGAAGTAGCGCGCCGTCTCTTCGACGGCCATCTCTTCGGGGATGGTGACGAGCGTGAAGGCGGCGCGCTCCGCGTCGAAGAGCACCGAGCGCACGCGCGTTATCCGCTCAACAAGCTCGCGCAGGAAAAGCTCCACGTCGTCGGCACGCACGCGGCCGCGCGCGAAGTGCGTGAGCATGTAGCGGTGCTTCTCGTTGAGGCGGTCGAGCGCGCCCGTCCAGCGCGAGAAGACTTCGGGCAGACGCAGCATCCGCGACGTGTGACCCGACGGCGCGGTATCGACGACGACCCGCGCGTACTCGCCCGTGCGGTCAACTTCGCTCAGCTCGAAGAGCGACATCACTTCGTCTAGGCCGGGGAGCGAGAGACTGAGAAGCTCGTTGATGTCCGACTCGTCGAGCAGCGTTCCACGGTCGGCTATCTCGGCGATGACGGCGTGGTGGCGCGTCTTAAATTCGTCGAGCGCGCGGCCCGCGTCCATCTCGCGCGCGTGGAGGCGCGGCGCGACCTCGACGAGGCGGTCGCCGACGGGAGTGCCGAGGCTGTCCGAGAGCGAGTGGGCGGGGTCTGTCGAGAAGAGTAGGACGCGCTCGTCCGCGCGCGACGTGTCGAGCAGAAGGAGCGCGGCCGACGCGGCGGCGGTCGTCTTGCCGACGCCGCCCTTGCCGCCGAAGAAGAGGTATCGCGTCGCGGGGAAGTCAGGCGGGAGCTGCGAAGCGTCCGCATGTTCGTCCGAGGCGTTCGCTGATTTGGTCGATGCCTTGCGCGCGTTCGCGTGTGCAGTTTTGGAAGGAGTCTTGCGCGCAGGTTTGTCGGTCGGGGGCGCGGGTTTAGCGTTGGTGCGCGCGGGGGAGGAAGCGTCGGAGGCTTTGCGGCGGGGGCGCGCGGCGCGTACGCCCTTGGCCGCCTTCTTCTTCGTCAACGCTCGCCGCCGCCCCCGCCCGGCTCCCAGAAGCCGCCGCCCTCGTCCTCGTCGCTTCCAGACTCGACGACGAGCGACGACGACTCGGCCGTGTGAACCTGCCGGAGCGCGGCCAGCTGCCGCTCCTTGATGACGCGCAGGCGCGCGAACAACTCGGCCTCGGCCGCCGCGTAGTCCTCCTCGGAAATCTCCTCCAACTCAAGCCTCATTTGCAGCTCAAGCAGTTGCTCCTTAATCACCGTGTCGTCGTTCAGCTCGCGGTCGGCGATCTGCTGCACCTGACGCAGGATGAACTTGAAGCCGTTGACGGGGGCGAGCAGGAGGTCGTCGATGAAGAACATGTGTGGAGTCGTCGTCCTACTTCTGAATCGCCTAGGACGCGCCCTCGCCGCGTTCGAGCTTGAGGCGGATGTGGACGAAGTTGTAGGGCGGCCAAGGGCCTGTGTATTTGAAGGAGAGCTTGCCCTCGTACTTGGCGGCTATCTCCTTGACCTTCGTGTCGAACTCGGCCTCGCGCTCGCGCTCGACGAGGAAGGCGGCGTTCATAATCATGCGGTCGCCGATGGGCTTGTTGGCGCGCGAGGCGACGGCCGTGTCGCGCAAGATGGAATAGACCTCGCGGACGTAGGCGTCGGCCTTATCCGTCAAGGCCGTCTCGACGAGGCGGCCGAGCTGCATGCGCGCGAAGTAGGTCGAGGTCGCGGTGCGCGAAGTAATCTGCTCCTTGAGGTTGCGTATCTCCTCGCTCTCCTCGTCGATTTCGGCGATGATGCGCTCGCGATCCCAGTTGACCTTTAAGCCGAACTCGACCTTGCCCTCCATCTTGGCGAGCACGTCGCGCAGCGCGTCGTAAGTCCCGCGCATCAACTCGATGATGTCCTCCTCGGTGCGGAAGAGCACGCCGAAGGCCATCGGGAGCACGGTGAACTCGCGCATCACGGTCTCGTTGACCTGCTCGTGCGCGAAGACGTTTTCGCGCGTCGGGTCGTAGACGACGAGCGGGGTGTTTGAAACGACGGCCGCCAGCCCGTCGTAGTGTACTGTGTAGACCTCGTCGCCTCGGCCGCCGATGCCGACGGGGCCGAAGCCGCGCGGCTCTTTGGTCTCGATGATGCAGTAGACGTACTTGCCCTCTTGGGTCGGCGTGGCGGCGGGGGGGACGCTGTTTTCAATCTCGGTGCTCATATGTTTTGTCGAAAAGGGTTTTGGGCTTAAAAAGCTCGAAGCGGAGACGCTTACCGGGTACAATAGCGCGCGGCGCGGCGCGAATGTAAAGTTATAATAAGACCCGGCGCGCGCGGGGCGCAACCAACTTTTCGCGCCGCGCCCCCCGGCGGTGATAAAATCAGGCCGTTTACGACAAAGCGGCCCCCATCGGAGACTCTATGAACGACCAACGAAACTGGCTGGAACGGCTCGGCGACAAGATTCCGGGCTACTCGGGTTACGCCGCTCGCGAGCGGCGGCGCGACATAGACAAGCTGCACCGCGAGCATCTGGCCGACCGCCTGCGCGCCGCCAAGCAGCCCATAAGCGACGCCGTCCGCGAGCTGACTTCGGGCGGGCGTCTGATGGAGGTCGGCCCCCTCGACCGCGCCTCGAAGAAGCTCGACCACGTCGAGCAGCGCGTCCGCTACGCCTCTTACGGCTACGCGGGCTTCTTCGACGTGGTGAAGATAGAAGAGCCGCAGCTCGAAGCCATCTACCGCTTCGACCTCGCCCTGACGCAGAAGGTCGAGGAGCTTGAGCACCGCGCGCGGAGCCTGCCCACGCAGGCCGGGACGGCCGACGGCTTAAAGACCGCCGCCGCCGAGCTGGAGGCCGCGCTCGACGACCTCAACCGCACCTTCGACGAGCGCACGCGCCACATCAACGACTTCGGCGCGGGCGGCGAGGGCGCGAAGCCCGGCCCGATGTTCGGCGTCCAGTGAAATTCAGAGGTCAGAGGTCGGAGGACAGAGGTCAGTCAAGAATACGTTTTTAACTGACCTCCGACCTCTCGCCTCTTCCCCAACAGGAGATTGATTCGTAATGGCACTAGAAATCTTGCAGTACTTTGACCCGACCGGCTCGCAGATCGTCAACCGCATCCCGCCCTCAGGCTCGACCGACATCAAGATGGGCGCGCAGCTCATCGTGCAGGAGAACCAGTCGGCCGTCTTCTTCCGCGACGGCAAGGCGCTCGACACGTTCGGCCCCGGAAGACACACGCTGACGACGATGAACGTGCCGCTCTTGACGCGCCTGCTCTCGATACCGTTCGGCGGCACGTCGCCGTTTCAGGCGGCCGTCGTCTTCGTCGCGCGCCACACCTTTCAGGACATGAAGTGGGGGACGAAGGAGGCCATTCCGTTCCGCGACTCGGAGCTGTTCATGGTGCGGCTGCGCGCGTTCGGCAAGTACTCGATTCGCGTCGCCGACCCGCAGCTCTTCGTCGGCTCGGTCGTCGGCACGCGCGGCATGGTCTCGACGCAGTCGGTCGCAGACTTCCTGCGCGACATCATCGTCTCGCGCTTAAACGACCTGCTCGGCGAAAACCTCAAGACCGTCTTCGACCTCCCGGCCGTCTACGACGAACTGGCGGCGGGCGTCAAGTCGCGCGTCGCCGAAGACTTCTCGAAGCAGGGGCTTGAGTTGGTCGACATGCTCATCTCGGCCATCACGCCGCCCGAGGAGGTGCAGAAGAAGATTGACGAGCGCGCGTCGATGTCGGCCGTGGGCGACATGGACAAGTACATGCGCTACAAGGCGGCCGAGTCGATGCAGGACGCCGCGCGCCAGCCCGGCGGCGCGGCCGGTCAAGGCATGGGTCTGGGCATGGGCTTCGGCTTCGGCCAAGTGATGGCGCAGGGCATCACGGGGCAGGGAGGCGGCGGACAGGGTCAGGGCGGCGGCGGCCAGCAGGGAAGCGGCGGCGCGGCGGCGGCGGCCGGGGCGGGAGTCGCGGGGACGGCCGCGCCGTGTCCGAAGTGCGGCACGATGAACGCGGCGGGCGCGAAGTTCTGCTCAAACTGCGGCGCGCAACAGTCGTCGCAAAGCCAGATGGTCGAGTGCCCGAACTGCAAGGCTTACGTCCCCTCGGGCGGCAAGTTCTGTTCGAGCTGCGGGCAGTCGCTCGAAGAGAAGGCGTGCAAGAACTGCCAGTCGCCGCTCGCGCCCGGCGCGAAGTTCTGCGCCAACTGCGGGACGGCCCAAGGCGAGGCATAACGGCCGAGAGCTTTCGACTGATGGCGAGGACTTGCGACTACTGCCGCGCGGCGTCTCCGGACGACGCCTTGAAGTGCCAGACGTGCGGCGCGCCGTTCGACCTCTCGACGGACGGCGCGCCCAAGGACTTCCGCTATTGTCCTTTTTGCCACAAACGTCTGCTCTCGCTCGCCAGCCCCGCCTGCAACTACTGCGGCCGCGCGCTCCCCGAAAGCTTCGTCCGCGCTCGCGGCGAGACGCTCCGGCGCGTCACCGAAGCCAGCGGCGGGAGCGAAGCCGACCGCGCAGAGCTTGAAGACGAATCGGACGACTCATTCAAAAGCGCCCTCCGCTCCCTCTTCTCACTCGACGACACGTTGCGGCGCAAATAAGTCTCCGCGCGAATAAGTCTCCGCGCGACCGGATTCAAACACGAAGGGCGCGAAGGGTTGAATGTTGCTCAACCCCTCGCGCCCTTCGCGCGCATGCGTCGCGTCGCGCTCGTTTCAGCTCAGCCGCTCAACGCCCCCGAATCACTTTCGAGCAACTCCGTCGTCCCCTCCGTCACGCTCAGGGGTCGCGCCATCTCGGCCGTGTTCGCGCGTCGCCTCCAACCGGAGACGGGTATGCTTTGGGCCGGGGGCAACGCCGCGCCGGCCGCGCCTTTCAACGCAGGCGCTTCACCTTCCCCGAGGGCCGCGCCCTTCCGGCTCGCCGCCCCCTCTTCAAAAAAGAGCGCGTAGAGCAGTCGGACGAAACCGACGAGGAAGCAGATGACGACCGGCGCGGCCAAGACGACGAGCTTATCGACGAGCGTCGGCATGAACGCTTGGATGAGCGCGATGAGAAAACTCGTCAGCATTAGCAGCGCGCCGAGCCGCGCCCCCTTCTGGCGCGGCGACAGGCGAGACTCAAGGCCCTTGCCCGTGCGCTCCGCGAGCGCGCCGTCGCCGTCTAACAACTCCGTCACCGCACGCAGCGCGAACCCGCAGCGCGAGCAGAAGCGCACGCTCTCCGACAACTGTTGCTGACCACATCGCGGACAAAACATAAACACCTCCCGCGAAAAACGAACCCGCCCCGACTCTGTCTCTAACGAACGGCAAATCCGCGAGACCGAATATTCATCGACGGTTTCAAGTCCGGCTATTCTTTCGCTTCATCAGTATCACGACTAAACCGACCGCCGCGAGAATGAACGAGCCTATCAGGACGATTGCGCCGGGAATGATGCCGAGCATCGCCTCTTCCCAACTGGTGCGCCCGTCGGTCACAAGCGGCAGCAGCACCGAGACCACCAACACACCGCCCCCGAGCAGCATCCCGATGAACCCCAAGACCAGAGCCACTTTGCCTATCACTTTTTTCTCCTTTGAGCCTTCACACAGGCGCG
>DASUNL010000188.1:0-6634 GCA_036277175.1 Pyrinomonadaceae bacterium
GCGAGGTTGGCACGCGCGCTGGCGACGATTGGACATCGAGCACGCGCGGCGTCTGGGCGCGGGCGCGCGGCGCGGTCTGTTCGGCGCACGCATGTTGAGGCGAAGACTCTCCGCTTCGGTCGCGGCGCTCGTCGCGCGCGACTTGCAGTTGACGCTCAGACGCTTCTCGTCAGCCGTCTACGTCGTCGCGGGACTCGCCGCGCTCATCACGGTCGCGCTCTTCGCGCTGTTAACGACAGGCGCGCTGCCCGAGAGCGACACGACAACTGCAACAAGTTGGCTCGACGCGACGTGGCTCGCGCCGGTCGCGGCCGTGAAGGTGGCGTGCGTGTTGGCAACGGTCGCGCTCTCGTCGCTCGCCGCGCCTCTGGTCGCGCACGAGTTGACGCGCTTCTGGGTCGAGCGCGCGACCGGAGCGGCGGCCGCCGACGTGTGGCGCGCGAAGCTTTGGTACGCGCGCGTCGTCTCTATCCTTGCGCCGTTTGCGGCGTGGGCGGCGGGCGCGCTCTCGGGCGAAGTGCCCGCGTTCTACGTCGTGCCGCTACTGCTTGAATGCGTTTGGCTGTGGCTTTTGGTCTCGACGGTCGTCGGCGCGTTCGTCTTCGAGATACCGGAACAGCCGGGCCTCGCGCTCGTTTTGATGGGCTGCACGGGCGTGGCCGCAGGGCTTCTGGTCGCGTGGGTGTGGCCCGTCGGAATCTTACTTCTGCCCGCCATCCCGTCGCTCTACGAGCGCGGCGCGATGCGCGCGCGTTACTATCTGATTGAGGGGGGCGATTGAGCGAGGCAGCGGTCGAGGTCGAAGGAGTCGTGAAGCGTTACGGCAAGGTCTTGGCCGTTGACGGCGTGAGCCTCGCGGTCGCGGCGGGCGAGGTCTACGCACTGCTCGGCGCGAACGGCGCGGGCAAGTCGACGCTGATTCGCATGATTACGGGGTTGGCCGAGCCGGACGAGGGAAGCGTCCGCGTCTGCGGGTTGGAGGTCGCGCGCCACAACGTCGCGGCCAAGCGACATCTCGGCTACTTGCCCGAAGAGT
Organism: Pyrinomonadaceae bacterium; assembly: GCA_036277175.1. Lineage (GTDB taxonomy): Bacteria > Acidobacteriota > Blastocatellia > Pyrinomonadales > Pyrinomonadaceae > DASQDT01. The sequence goes on from DASUNL010000188.1 coordinate 1,037, forward strand.
TGTATCTCTACGACCGTCTGACGGGCGCGGAGTTCTTGCGACTCGTCGCGGGGCTGAAGGGCTGCGACGAAGGGCACGCCGAAAGTGAGATTGAGTTCTTCGAGTTGAAGGCAGTTGCGGACAAGTGGGCCGGGAGCTATTCGCTCGGGATGCGGAAGAAGCTGGGACTCGCCGCCGCGTTCGTCGGCTCGCCCGACGTGCTCGTGTTGGATGAGCCTCTGAACGGACTCGACGTCGAGATGATGCGAAAGCTTCGTCTGCGCATACGCGAGGAGAGCGAGGCGGGCGGGCGGGCGTTCATCATCTCGTCGCACGTGATGGACTTCGCCGAGCGGACTGCCGCGCGCGTCGGCATCATGCGGCGCGGGCGGATGGAGGCCGAGGGGAGTCCGCGGGAGTTGCGCGCGCTCGTCTCACTGCCCGACGCGCCCTTCGAGGATGTCTTTTTTACGCTGGCAAAGTGAGCGGCGAGCGACCATAATGGAGGGGCGCGCCCCAGCGAATCGCCGCGCGTTGCCGTCCGCCCCGGACACGCGCGCCTCCGAAGGTTTCGAGCACAAGGTACAAACGATGTCCCCCACCGAAGAAGGCAGGGCCGCCGGGCGTCCTCCTGCCGACGGCCGACGCGCGGATTCCCCCACGCCCGCGCGCGCCCACGCTCCCGTAACGGACGACGGCGAAGAGGCCGTCGCACACCCGCCCGCGCGTTCGGCCGAAGCGACGCCGCCACGCCTCGAACTCGACACCCTGCGCCTTCAGTCAGTGCTGCTCGACTCGGTCGAGCAGGCCGTCATCGCCTCCGACTTGACGGGGCGAATCATCTACTGGAATCGTCACGCCGAGAAGCTCTACGGTTGGACTGCCGCCGAGGCGCTCGGCCGCAACATCATCGACGTCACGCCGGCCGAAGAGGCTTTTGAGCAGGCGGCCGAAATCATGGCGCGGCTCTTCGCCGGAGAGTCTTGGTCGGGCGAGTTCAACGTCCGTCGCCGCGACGGGACGACCTTCCCGGCGATGGTCACCGACACGCCGATTCTCGACGGCGGGCGGCTGGTCGGCGTCGTCGGCATCTCGACCGACATCACAGAGCGCAGGCGCGCCGAGGAGGCTTTGCGCGATGCCGAGCACCGCGCGGTGCGCCAGTACGAGGCGCTCATACGCAAACTGACGCTGCTCGCCGAGGCGTTGGGTACGGCGCGCGAGTTGGTCGCGGTCTTCCGCGAGCTGAAGGATTTCGCGGCGGCCAGCGTCCCGTGCATCGGCATCTTCATCTCGCTCTACGACCCCGAGCGCGACGTGCGGACGGCCGTCTACGCTTGGGGCGACGACGTGGAGGTCGACGTGTCGAGCCTGCCGCCGATGCCGGTGACGGCCGAGGGGCCGAACAGCCGCGCGGTACGCACCGGGCAGGTCGTCATCACGAACGACTACTGGAACACGAAGCAGAAGGGGGCGGGGCAGCTCGGCATCCTCGTCGGGCCGGACAACCAACTGCGCCCGCAGTCGTCACTCGTCGTCCCGATGCGGACGATGGGGCGCACCGTCGGGACGGTCGAGGTGCAGTCTTACGAAGACCGCGCTTACCGCGACGAGCACGTCACCGCGATGCGGATGGCGGCGAACCTCGCGGCCGTCGCCATCGAGAACGTGCGACTCTTAGACGACGAGAGCCACGCGCGCCGCGAGGCCGAAGAGTCGAACCGCCTCAAGGACGAATTCCTCGCCACCATCTCGCACGAGCTGCGCACACCCCTGACCGCCATCCTCGGGTGGTCGAGCATGCTGCGCGAGGGCCGTCTCGGCGCGAAGGAGTCGGCGAGCGCCGTCGAGGTCATCGAGCGCAACGCGCGCACGCAGCAGCAGATCGTCGACGACATCCTCGACGTGTCGCGCATCATCACGGGCAAGCTCCGCGTCGAGCCGCTGCCCGTCGAGCTGACCGGCGTCGTGCAGGCGGCCATCGACTCGGTGCGGCCGGCGGCCACGGCCAAGAACATCGAACTCTCGACGCGCTTCGACCCGCGCGTGCGCGAAGTCTCCGGCGACGCCGACCGCCTCCAACAGGTCTTGTGGAATCTGCTCTCGAACGCCGTCAAGTTCACGCCCGTCGGCGGGAGCGTGCGCGTGCGTGTCGAGCGCGCCGAAGAAGGCGCGCACGCGCGCGTCTGCGTCGAAGACACCGGCATCGGCATCCGCCACGACTTCCTGCCCTACGTCTTCGACCGCTTCCGACAGGCCGACCAATCGACGACGCGCGCCTACGGCGGCATCGGACTCGGCCTCGCCATCGTGCGCCATCTCGTGGAGCTTCACGGCGGGACGGTCGGCGTCGTGAGCGAGGGCGAGGGGCGCGGGGCGTGCTTCACGGTCGAGCTGCCGCTGGCGGAGTTGCGCGGCGCGGACGCACGCGAGCGCGTTGGAGGGACGAGCGAGAGCGAGCAGGCGGCGATGCGCGGCCGCCAATCCGAAATCCTGAAGGGCTTGCGCGTCCTCGTCGTCGACGACGAGGCGGACACGCTCGATTTGGTCGAGGCGATTCTCAGGCGCGGGGGCGCGGAGGTCGAGCGGGCGTTGGGCGTCGACGAGGCTTTGGGTAAGTTCTCGGCCGCGCGCCCCGACGCGCTCATCAGCGACATCGGGATGCCGACGCGCGACGGCTACGACCTGATTCGCGCCGTCCGCGAGCTTGACGCCGAGCGCGGCGGAAGGCCGACGCCGGCCGTCGCGCTCACGGCCTACGCGGGCGACGCCGACCGCCGACAGGCGCTCGACGCGGGCTACCGGATGCACATCGCAAAGCCCGTCGACCCGGCGCGTCTCGTCGAAGTGTTGGCCGAGGCCGTCGGCGACGAAGCGAGGACTGACGGACGAAAGTGACGGACGAGACGGCGGACTCGTTCGGCGGGTGAGACTGGCGGACGAGACTCGCGGGCGAGATTGACGGACGGGATACAGACGGGCTTTCAAGAACAATAGACGAACGAGCCTCAAGGCTTGGGCTTCGTCGCGCCGCCGACTTTGGGCTTGGGCTTGCGGGCGGGCTTCGGCTTCTCCTCTTCGATGATTTCAACCTCGCTCGGCTCGACGGTCGGACTCGCGACGGGCGGTTGTGCGCCGGTCGCCACGATGAAAAGCTCGACGGTCAACTCTTCTCGGAATCCTCCGTCCATCACCACCACGCGCTCGCCGCTGACCTGTCTTTCGCCGACGAGGTAATTCTTCGCGCGCTCGCCCCACATCATCGCCTCGCCCGCGCGCGCGCGCCGTCCCGCGTAGGCCACGATGTAGCCCGTCGCGCCCGGCTCGTTTTGAAGCGCGTCGAAGAAGCTGTCGAGGTGCGCGCCGTGCTCCTCGTTGTTCACCCTCCCGTATGAATCCGCGAGGCGCGCGGAGACGTCGTCGCGGCTGACTGCCGTCGCACACGCCACAGAGCTTTCGCATCCTTCGGGGAGGCCGCCGACCGAGACGGTCGCCGTGACGCCTCGACCCTCGAACCCCGTCGCGTCAACCGTAATCGAAGCCGTCCCCTGCCCGCCCGTAATCGTGCCGGTCGAAACCGACCACTCGTAAGTCAACGCGAGCGAAGGGTCGGCGTCGGCGACGACGACACGGAAAGACAGTTCCTCACCTTCCCTAAACGTGTCCGGGCATTCGATTGAAACCGAGGGGCACGTCTGCCGCGCGTGCGCGCGCACGTCCGGGCCGCAAAGAGCGGCGAGGGCGACGAGGGCCGTCGTGATGAGCGTCGCGGCGAGAGGTGAGGTGCCGAACTTCATGCGCGCATTCTACTCCGGCGGGCGCGTTTCTTAAAGATGTTTGCGGAGGAAGGAGACTATCTTCCAGCCGTCGAGGTAGACCCACGGGCGCTCGCCCGACGTGTAGTGGCCGCAGGGGAGCCACGCCGTGTCGAGCGCGACGCCGAGCCGACGCATCTCGGCAAACATCTCGCGCGAGAGGTCGGGCGGGAACGTCAAATCGTGGCGCGCGGCGATGAAGCGCAAGGGCCGCGCCGTCGCGTCGCCGAGGAGGCGAGGCGCGAACGCGAGCGGGCTGATGGGCAGCCAGTGTCGGCGCAACTCTTCGAGCGTGAGCGCGTCGCCTATCCCCTCGCGCACGTGGCGCGTCGAGATGCCGCGCCAGACCACGTCGGCGAAGTAGCCGGAGACGTGGTTGAAGACGCCGACGTCGAGCGAAGTGTCGTGCGTGAAGGCGAGGAAGCCCGTACACGAGCCGATGCTCGTGCCGACGATGCCGACGCGCTCGTAGCCTTGACGTTTCAGCCAGCGCGCACCGGCCCGCGCGTCGAGGACGGCCTGACGCACGGACTGGAGCGTGCGCCCGATGTTGGAAGAGACGAGATAGTCGGCGCGCTCAAGCTCGCGCGGCCGACGCTCCTCGTGGTAGGGGAGCGTCAGGCGCAGGGCCGCGATGCCGAGACGCGCGAGCGCGCGGCAGAGGTTGACGTGGCTCTGGGCCTCGGCGTTCCACTGCGGGAGGACGAGGACGGCGCGGCGGGGTCGCGAGGATGAATCAGCGCGACGCGCGCCGTTCTCGGCGGCGGGGAAGAAACGCGCACGCGCGATGTCGTTCTCGGGCGCGGGCGTCGTGACGGCGCTCGTCCACGTCAGACGGTCGCCGTCGAGCCGGAAGTCGGAGATGTCGGGGAGCGCGTAATACTCTTCGGAGCGGCGGAGGACTTCTTCGGTGTGACGACGGAAGAACTCGCGCGGGTCTTCGCCGTTCACTTCGGGCGAGACGAAGTGCGCGCCCCACTCGAACGGGCGCACCAGCCGGTTCGTGTCGCGCGTCGCGAGCCGGCGCTCCTGCGCCCTGATGATGAGTCCGAGCAAGTCTTTCGATTAACCTTCTGACGACGAAAATCCGAATCGTTCGCGGGAGATGAAATCGTAAGGGTGCGGGCGCGCGCTTGGCAAGGCGCGGGGACTGTAAAGGGCGTGAATCGCGAATCGTAAATCGTGAATCGAAGAGTCGGAGTCTGAAGAGACGTAGAATGTGGGAGAGAGAGGCGAGGCCCGTCCTTGAGTTGAAACTCAGGGACGGGCCTCGGTCTGTAACTACCTTTGTCTGTCGGTTAGTTGGTCGTGCCGTTGACGATGTTCGAGTAGGCCGAGTTGCCCACGGCGTTGTAGGAGCGGACGCGGTAGCGGTAGGTCGTGCGCCGCGACAGGTTGGAGTTGGTGGCCCCGGTGGCGTTCGCACCGACCGTGCCGATCTGCGCGAAGTTCGTGCAGGTCGCGCCCGTGCAACGCTCGATCTTAAAGCCCGTCTCGTTGTTGGAGTTGTCGTTCCACGCAATCGTGATGGAGCGCGAGGCGGTGGCCGTCACGCGCAGGTTCGACGGCGCGGCCGGGCCTGCAGGCGGCGACTGCAAGTAGGTGAGCGCGGCCTTCGCCTGCACGATGCCGAAGCCGAACGTGCTGTCGCGCCCGGCCGTCCCCTTGTCGCGCGCCGTGGCGTTCAGCGCGTCGCGTATCTGCTGGTTCGTCCAAGACGTGTTGTAGCTCCAGACGAGCGCGGCCACGGCCGAGACGTGCGGCGTCGCCATCGACGTGCCGTTGAAGTTCGCGTAGACGTTGT
>DASUNL010000189.1:0-6066 GCA_036277175.1 Pyrinomonadaceae bacterium
GCCGTTGTTGCCCCACGGCCAACTCCGAGGCGTTTGCCAAGCTTCGGTCGTTCGTCCGACTACGGCTTCCCACGAGCGAGCCGCCCCGCCCCTTCAAAAGTCTCAATTCTTTGGAACTTCTCTGAGATGTCGGCCAAATTAGGCGAAATCCTCGTCCGCGAAAACCTCCTGACACCGCAGCAATTGCGCGATGCACTCGACTATCAGCGCGAGAACGGCGGGCGGCTCGGCTTTAATCTCGTCAAGCTCGGGCTGGTGTCGGACGACATGATTACGGCCGTCCTCTCGCGTCAGTATGGTGTCCCCTCGGTCAACCTCGAACTCTTCGACATCGACGACTCGGTACTCCGCCTCATCCCGCGCGACGTGGCCGAGAAGTATTCCGTCCTCCCCTTGAGCCGCGTGGGCGCGACCCTGACCTTGGCGATGGTCGACCCGACCAACGTCTTCGCCATGGACGACATAAAGTTCATGACGGGCTTAAACATCGAGCCGGTCGTCGTCTCCGAGGCGGGCGTGCAGGACGCCATCTCCTCCTACTACACGCACTCGCGCGAAATCGAGTTGGTCGGCGACGCGGAGGACGCCCACCACACGAACGGCAACGGGAACGGAAACGGAAACGGAAACGGAAACGGACACTTCGGCTCGCTGCCCGACTCCTTCTCGCTCTCTTCGCTCGACCTCGACCCCTCGGACGAGGCCGACGCCGTCGAAGTGGTCGAGGAGCAGGACGAGATTGACCTCTCGAACCTGATGCGGATGAGCGACGACGCCCCCGTCGTCCGGCTCGTCAACGTCCTGATGGTGGACGCGCTGCACCGAGGGGCGTCCGACATCCACATCGAGCCTTACGAGAAGGAGATGCGCATCCGCTTCCGCATCGACGGCCTGCTCTACGACGTGATGCATCCGCCCTTGAAGATGCGCGACGCGCTCGTCTCGCGCATCAAGATCATGTCGAAGCTCGACATCTCTGAGAAGCGCCTGCCGCAGGACGGACGCATCAAGATTAAGCTCAAGCACGAAGGCCGCTCGCGCGAGTTGGACTTCCGCGTCTCGACCCTCCCCACCCTCTTCGGCGAGAAGGTCGTGCTCCGCATCCTCGACAAAGAGAAGCTGATGCTCGACATGACGAAGCTCGGCTTCGAGCCCGAGTCGCTCGTCAAATTCCAGCGCAACATCGCGAAGCCCTACGGCATGGTGCTCGTCACCGGCCCGACCGGCAGCGGTAAGACGAACACGCTCTACTCGGCCTTGCAGTCGCTCAACACCATCGACACGAACATCATGACGGCCGAAGACCCGGTCGAGTTCAACCTGATGGGCATCAATCAGGTGCAGATGAAGGAGCAGATCGGCTTAAACTTCGCCGCCGCGCTTCGCTCTTTCCTGCGTCAAGACCCGAACACCATCCTCGTCGGCGAGATACGCGACTTCGAGACGGCCGAGATTGCCATCAAGGCCGCGCTCACCGGCCACCTCGTCCTTTCAACCCTGCACACCAACGACGCGCCCTCGACCATCTCGCGCCTGATGAACATGGGCATCGAGCCTTTCCTCGTCGCCACCTCCGTCAACCTCATACAGGCGCAGCGTCTCATCCGGCGCATCTGCTCCGAGTGCAAGGAGGCGCATTCCGTCCCGGCCGAGGCGCTGGCCGAGGTCGGCTTCTCTCTGTCCGAGGCCAAGGAGATGAAGACCTACAAGGGGCGCGGCTGCAAGAAGTGTAACGAGACGGGCTACAAGGGGCGCATCGGCCTCTACGAAGTGATGGAAGTGACGGACGAAGTGCGCGAGCTGATTTTAATCGGCGCGAGCGCGTTGGAGCTTCGCAAGCGCGCCATCGAGGACGGGATGATTACTTTGCGCGAGTCGGGATTGCACAAGATTCGCGCGGGCGTGACGACGGTCGAAGAGGTCGTCAGGGAGACGGTCGCTTAAGAGACCGCTGCTAGGGAGGAGAGAGTCTTTCATGAACTGGATGCGAACCGCCGTGCTCACAGTCCTCGTCGTCTCGCTCGTCGCGCTGGGACTCCCGGTCGAGGACTCGCTCGCGCGCTGGTCGCGCCGCGCCTCGGTCTCGCACCGGCGCGGCAACCACCGTTTCTGCCGACACTCACGCGCATGGTGGCGTCGTCACCGCGCGCGCGCCCGCGAGCGTCAGGAGCGCGCACGCCTGCGCCGACAGCAGCGCGAGGCCGCGTTGAGCGCGCGCGTCCGCGACACCGACAAGAACTCGACGGCCGCCGCCCTCTCGCCGCGCGCCGCGCGCAAGGCCCGCGCCGCCGCGACGCGAGCGCCGCAGGTGCAGGGGCCGCAGAACCCTTACGACTTCGCGCGCCCGACCAACTGGAATCTCGCGCGCGTGCAAGCGCCCGGCTCTCTGACCTTCTCAGTCGCCCCACAGGCGGGCGGCAAGTCGCAGGCTCAGGCGACGCTCGCGCCGGTCGTCTTGACGGGCGCGGGGGCGGCGGCCGACGTCATCTCGCCACGCTCGAAGACGCTCGGCGGGGTCGCGCTGCCGGCGCTGCGCCGCACGGTCATCGAGCGGATGATCGCCGAGGGCGGGTGGGTCGCCAACGACATGGAACGACAGTTCCAAGGCCGCCGCGTCTACATCGTCGTCGCGCACACGGGTCAGGCCGGCGTCGCGCGCCAGAGCTGGACGTTCTACTTCACGGAGATTGACGGGCAGCTCTACAGCCTCGCGACGACCGCGCCCGTCGAACTCGCCGCGCCCGTCGCGGCGGACGCCGAGCGCGTCATGGCCTCACTCAAACGCGGCAACGTCGCCGCCGGGCAGTCGATCGTCTCGAACCAGAAGCGGTGAAGGGGCTTGTGCGCCCTCACCGTCAAACCCTAAAACCTCAACGGAGCTACCAGCTACCTGCCGCCGCCAAGGCGCGGCCGTCTCACCCCACGAACAAGAAGGTTGACCCCACATGACAGGTAACGAACAGCAGCCGCAGGAACCGCTTTCGCTTTCCGACTTGCTGAAGAAGCTGATCGAGGTCGGCGGAAGCGACCTCCACCTGACGACGAACACCGCCCCGCAGGTGCGCGTCGACGGACAGCTTCGACCGCTCGAAGGCTACCGCCCGCTCGGCTCGGCCGACACGAAGGCGCTCGCCTACTCGGTCTTGACCGACGCGCAGAAGCACCGCTTCGAGGAGGCGCTCGAACTCGACTTCTCGTTCGGCGTGCGCGGCCTCTCACGCTTCCGCGCCAACCTCTTCAACCAGCGCGGCGCGGTCGGCGCGGTCTTCCGCGCCATCCCCTACGAGATTAAATCCTTCGAGGCGTTGGGCCTTCCGCCCGTCGTCTCGCAGCTCTGCGAGAAGCCGCGCGGCCTCATCCTCGTCACCGGCCCGACCGGCTCAGGCAAGTCGACGACTCTGGCCGCGATGCTCGACAAGATTAACCGCGAGCGGCGCGAGCACATCGTGACCATCGAAGACCCCATCGAGTTTCTGCACTCGCACAAGTCGTGCATCGTCAACCAGCGCGAAGTGGGGGCCGATACGAAAGGCTTCGCCGAGGCTCTGCGCACCGCGCTCCGCCAAGATCCGGACGTGGTGCTCGTCGGCGAGATGCGCGACTTGGAGACAATCGAGTCGGCGCTCCGCATCGCGGAGACGGGCCACCTGACGTTCGCCACTCTTCACACGAACTCGGCGGCCTCGACCATCAACCGCATCATTGACGTCTTCCCCTCCGAGCAGCAGGCGCAGATACGCGCGCAACTGTCGCTCGTCTTGGAAGGCATCATGTGTCAGGCGCTTCTGCCGCGCGCCGACGGGCGCGGGCGCGCCATGGGTCTGGAAATCCTCGTCCCGAACGCGGCCATCCGCAACCTCATCCGCGAGGACAAGGTGCACCAGATTTACTCGATGATGCAGACGGGCCAAGGCAAGTACGGGATGCAGACCTTCAACCAGTCGCTGGCCTCTCTCTACCACAAGCGCCTCATCACGCTCGAAGTGGCGATGCAGCGTTCGTCGAACACGGACGAGCTGCGCGAGCTTATCGAGCACGGGGCGGGCGTCAACACCGGCGGCTCGCCGAACGGCTCGCCGAAGGCTGGCGCGCACCCTTCGCCCTACGCGCAGCCGCGCCCCATCGGCTCGCGCCCCACGCTCAAACAGTGACGAGCGATGAGTGACGAGTGACGAACTAAAGACAGCTTCAAGCCCGTCACACTTCACTCGCGAATCGTCGCCGCTCAACGTTCTCGGCTTTGCTCGTCACACGACACTCGTCACTGTTCTCAGGAGTTAAGAATGCCCACTTACGTCTTCAAAGGCCGCAACCGGCTCGGCGAGGTGATCGTCGGCGAGCGGATGGCGGACAGCCGCGAAATCCTCCGTCAGGTCTTGCGCCGCGAGCAGGTGATGCTCACCTCGGTCAAGGAGAAGGGGCGCGAGGTGGCCGTCCCCAAGATCGGCGGGCGCAAGAAGGTCAAGGCCAAAGACCTCTCAATCTTCACGCGCCAGTTCTCGGTGATGATCGACGCCGGCCTCCCGCTCGTCCAGTGCCTTGAGATTCTGGCGCAGCAGCAGGAGAACAAGTACTTCCAGCACGTCCTGACGCAGGTGCGCCAAGACGTCGAGGAAGGTTCGACTCTGGCGGTCGCCATGTCGCGCCACCCGAAAGTCTTCGACCAGCTCTTCGTCAACATGGTCGAGGCGGGCGAGACGGGCGGTATCCTCGACCTCATCCTCCAGCGCCTCTCGTCCTACATCGAGAAGATCGTCAAGCTCCGCCGCGACGTCATCTCGGCGCTCATCTACCCGGCGGCCGTCATCGTCATCGCCTGCGCCGTGATCGCCGTCATCATGGTCTTCGTCATCCCGTCGTTCCAGAACATCTTCCTCGGCCTCTTAGGGCCGGGCGAGCAACTGCCGCTGCCGACGCGCATCGTCGTCGGCACCAGCAACTTCGTCGCGGGCGTCGGGGGCCTCGTCGTCCTCGGCGGGCTGATCGGGTTGGGCTTCGCCATCCGCGGCTACTACCGGACGCGGCAGGGCCGCCGGCAGATCGACTCGCTTCTGCTCAAGTTCCCGGTCATCGGCGACATCCTCCGCAAGGTCGCCATCGCGCGCTTCTCGCGCACGCTCTCGACCTTGCTCTCCTCGGGCGTGCCCATCCTCCAGTCCTTGGAGATTACGGCGAAGACGGCCGGCAACGTCATCCTCGAAGAGGCGATTTTGAAGATTCGCGTCGGGGTCGAGCGCGGCGAGAGTTTCATCGAGCCTCTGAAGGCGACCGAGGTCTTCCCGAACATGGTGGCGCAGATGGTCGGCATCGGCGAGCAGACCGGCGCGCTCGACGCGATGCTCGGCAAGATCGCCGACTTCTACGAGCAGGAAGTCGACTCGGCCATCGCCAACCTCCTGACCATGATCGAGCCGCTGATGATCGCCTTCCTCGGCGTCACCATCGGCTCCATCGTCATCGCCATGTACATGCCACTCTTCACCCTCATCGGCAAGATGGCCGGCGGCGCCACGAACTGACGATGTGCCGATGTGCCGATGAATTAAAGTCTTGGACTACGGAATAAAGTTCTGGACTGTGAATTAAAGTCTTGGACTGAAACAACAAACTTCAACGCCCGCGCGTACTTTGTAAGTACGCGCGGGCGTTGTCCTATGGGATCAACGTAATTGGCGATTTGGGGCAGCCATAACGAGAGTTTCGGGACAAACATAAATTCCGAAGCCCGTAACCCTACGGGACAACCGTAGTTGGCGAGTTGGGTCAACTATAGTTAGAGCTTTGGGACAATCATAATTTCCGAAGCCTGTAACCTGATGATAATTTTCAGGTTACAGGCTTTTCTTTGTCCAATTACCTCTATATATGAGGTACTAAGAGGTAAATTGTTGACTTCTACAACAGATAATTCTAAGGGGAAATTCCAAGAGTATATAGCTATCACTATTCTGCCAATAGAAGGCATTGAATCGCTACAAGCAGGCTCATAAATTCCTTAAAGGGTGCGATCGCTGTGATTTCCTTGGGAAATATGCAGCCTCTAACTTTATCGGATAATTTATGAGA
>DASUNL010000190.1:0-6914 GCA_036277175.1 Pyrinomonadaceae bacterium
GTCGGACGCGCCCGCGCTCGAAATCTACGCGCGCGGCGAGTCGGGCGGTTGGCGCGTCGGGGCGGACGGGTTCGACTACTCCTGTCTCGGCGAGATGAAGGGCCTGCTGGCGAGGGAGAATTTCGTGAGGCTCGCCGAAGCTTTGCGCGGGCGCGCGTCCGCCGCGACCTACGACGACGAGTACGCGCGCGTCCGCCATCTGCTCGCACACGCTTGGCCGCTCTCGGAGCACACCGAGTCGGGCGGCTTGCGCCGCGCGCGGCCCGGCAAGTTCAACACAGAGTCGGTGACGGTCTTAAGTAACGACGCGCAGTTCACGCGCTACGCGCGGCTGCGTTACCAACTCGAACTCCGACGCCGCGCGGTCGAGGGCGGAGCCGCGTGAGGCGCGACCGAAAACCTCGACACGCGGGCGAGGCGCGCGTCAAACGCGATGAGCGAGCGCGCGAGCATCAACCCGCGCGCGTCAAACGCGACGAGCGTGTGCGCGAACACGTCGAACACGAGCGCACGCGCGAGCAAGATAAACACGCGCGGGCGAGTGTTGAGACTCACGAGCGGGCGAGTGAAGGGTTGATGTACGGCGTGCTGCCGGTCATCGAGGCTCTGCGCGCGGGGAGTCGGCCCGTCGAGCGCGTGACGATTGCCGAAGGGGCGCACGAGTCGCGTCTGAAAGAGTTGTTGGAGCTTGCGCGCGAGCGCGGCGTGCCGGTGCGCCGCGCGCCGCGCGCGGAGTTGCAACGCCTGAGCGCGGGCGCGAATCATCAGGGCGTCGTCGCGCAGGTCGGCGCGGCGCACTACCGCGCGGCCGAAGAGTTGTTGGACGCGCTCTCGGCGCGCGTCGGGACGGAAGACCCGCCGCTCGCCGTCGTCCTCGACGGCGTCGAAGACCCGCGCAACCTCGGCGCGATTATCCGCACGGCCGAGTGCGCGGGCGCGCACGGCCTGTTCGTCCCCGAGCGACGCGCCGTCGGCTTGACCGAGACGGTCGCGAAGGCTTCGGCCGGCGCGCTCGAATACATGCCGGTCGCGCGCGTCGCGAACGTCGCGCGTCTGCAAGAGGAGTTGAAGGCGCGCGGCGTCTGGACGGTCGGCACGGCCGCCGAAGCAGAGCTCGACTACACCGAGTGGGACTGGACGCAAGCCTCGGCGGTCGTCCTCGGCGGCGAAGGCGAGGGGATGCGTCGCCTCGTGCGCGAACGCTGCGACGTGCTCGTGCGCGTCCCGCTTCGCGGGCGCATCGCGTCGCTCAACGTCTCGGTCGCGGCCGGCATAGTCCTCTACGAGGCCGTCAGACAGCGAACACTTGCCGCGCGCCTCGCGTATAATGAGAGACACGAAAAGGATGGAAGCGAAGGGCCGCGCGAAGCGGGCGGCCGACCGGAAAACGAAGGAGATTGAAACCCAATGTTCTGCCCAAAATGCGCCGCGCAAAACACCGACGACGCCAAGTTCTGCCGCGCGTGCGGCGCGGACATCAGCCTCGTGCCGCAGGCCGTCTCAGGCCAGCTCGCCGAACAGCTCAACGCTTCGGACGAGGCTTGCGCGCCTTTGGGGCGCGGGCGCAAGAAAGGGGCGGCGACGATTGAAGACGCCGTGCGCAATCTCTTCATGGGCGTCGCCTTCGCCTTCATGGCCTTCGCCGTGCGCTGGTGGATGCCGGGCGGCTTCAGGTGGTGGTTCTGGATGTTCATCCCGGCCTTCATCTTTCTCGGCAACGGCGTCGGCGCGTACCTGCGCGTCAGGCAGAACGAGCGGCGACTCGCGCCGCGCTCGTTCGCGTCGCCGCAGACTTCGGCCTTGCATCCGCCTCAGCGCGTGAGCGCGCTCCCGCAGCGCGACACGGGTGAGCTTTTGCAGCCGCCCGCGAGCGTGACGGAGGCGACGACCAGACACCTCGGTGTCCCCGTCGAGCGTGCGCCGAAAGACGTTTGACTTCTCGCGACGTGAGGAGGGAGACGATGTACTGCCCGAAGTGCGGCGCGCACAACTACGACGACGCGAAATTCTGTCGCGCGTGCGGCGCGGACATCAGTCTCGTCCCGCAGGCGCTCGTCGGTAAGATTCCCGAAGGCGCGTTCGGCGTCGTCGAGGTCGAGGAGAAGGAGACGAAGGGGCGCAAGAATCGTAAGTACAAGTTCAAGGAGCCGCCGACCATTGAGCAGGGTCTCGAAAGCATCTTCGAGGGCATCGCCTTCTTGGTCATCTTCCTCATCGGCTTCAACTACTTCTTCTGGGCCGGAATCCTAATCTGGGTCTGGGCCATCATCCCCGCGCTCGGCTGCGTGGGCAAAGGCATCGGGCAAATCGCGCGCGCTCGCGAGCTCGCGAAACTTCCCGCGCAGAGGCACGACGCCGCGCTCACGCACGCGCCCGCCTTCGCCGAGCTTCAGGCGCGCGACACCGCCGAGATTTCCGGACAGCCGCCGAGCATCACCGAAGGGACGACGCGCCACCTCGGCGCGGTGCGCACACCGCAAAGCTAAACCGCGCGCGCTTCCGCCACGGCTCTACGACCTTTTGAATAATTCCCGAAACGAAGACTCGCCCGACCAGACCCAGCGCCGCGCGCGCGTCTGTGTCCCCGTCAGCCCTCGACGTGCTTCTGAACTGACGGAGGCGTTCGCGCGCGCGTCGCGCGTCGCCGACTTGGTCGAGATACGCTTCGACTCGCTCGACCGCGAAGAACTCGAAGCCGCGCCCACGGCCCTCGCGAGCCTCCTTGAAACTTCGACGTGTCCGCTCGTCTTAACACTCCGCCCGAAAGAGCAGGGAGGCGCGCGCGATGTCTCCACCGACGAGCGCGAGCACTTCTGGCGTCGCGTCGCGCAAGAGTTGCAACGGCGCGCGCGCGCGTCAGACGCGAACGTCACTCCCAACGTCAAACATTTCGCCGACCTCGAACTCGACGGCGGCCCGTCCGCCGAGACGTGCGCGGCGCTGGCCCGCGTCTGTCAAATCATCCGCTCGCAGCACGACTTCGCGGGCGGCGCGGAAGACCTCGCGCGCGTCTACGAGCGCGCTAAAGCGTCGGACGCCGAAGCCATCAAAGTCGCCGTCACTGCGCGCGACGCGACCGACTGTCTGCACGTCTTCCGACTCCTCGAACGCGCGCAGGCAGAAGGGCGACCGACTATCGCCGTCGCGATGGGACGCGCGGGCGTCGCGACGCGCGTGCTCGCCCCCTCGCGCGGCGCGCTCTTCACCTACGCCGCGCTCGACGGCGAGAGCGCGAACGCGCCCGGCCAGCTCGCCTCTCAAGAACTGCGCGAACTCTACCGCGTTGACGCGATAGACGCGCGCACGCTCATCACCGGCGTCGTCGGCTCGCCCGTCGCTCACTCACTCTCGCCCGTCATGCACAACCGCGCCTTCGCGGCGCGCGCCCTCAACGCCGTCTATCTGCCCTTCGAGGTCACGGACGTCGAGGCGTTCGTGCGTCGCATGGTTCGCCCGCGAACGCGCGAGTTTCAGTGGAACTTGCGCGGCCTGAGCGTCACCGCTCCGCACAAGGCGGCGATACTTCCGCTCCTCGACGGCATCACGCCGCGTGCGCGCGCCATCGGCGCGGTCAACACCGTCGTCGTCCGACAAGACGGAGAGCTTCACGGCGACAACACGGACGCCGAAGCTTTCGCCGCGCCGATTCGAGAGTTGACGGAGCTGCGCGACGAGCGCGTCGCAGTCCTCGGCGCGGGCGGCGCGGCGCGCGGCGTCGCGTGGAGTCTCAGAGAACTTGGCGCGCGCGTGACCGTCTTCGCGCGAGACATCGAACGCGCGCGGGCGTTGGCCGCAGACTTCGACGCGGAGGCCGCGCCGCTCGAAGGGGCGAGCCTCGGAAAGTTCGTCTTAGTCGTCAACGCCACGCCGCTCGGCACGCGCGGCCCTCTGGAGGCGTTAACGCCCGCCACGTCCGCGCAACTCGGCGGCGCGCGCTTCGCCTACGACCTTGTCTATAATCCGACCGACACGAGTTTCTTACGCGAGGCGCGCGCGGCCGGGTGCGAGACCGTGGGCGGCCTCTCGATGCTCGTCGCGCAGGCGGTCGAGCAGTTCAAGCTCTGGACGGGCGAAGACGCGCCGTCGGAAGTGATGCGAAGCGCGGCGCGCAAGAAGTTAGACCGAGGCGCGATAGTTTGAGGGGCGAATGGACGAGCGTTACAGCAGGCAGATTTTATTCGAGGGGATAGGCGAAGAGGGGCAGCGCCGCATACGCGAGGCGCGCGTCACAATCGTCGGCTGCGGCGCGCTCGGGTCGGCGCAGGTCGAGATGCTCGCGCGCGCGGGCGTCGGGCATTTGCGCATCGCCGACCGCGACTTCGTCGAAGAGTCGAACCTCCAGCGTCAGACAATGTTCACCGAGCAAGACGCGCGCGAGCGGATGCCGAAGGCGGCGGCCGCCGCGCGCCGCGTCGCCGAAATCAACTCCGACGTGCGCGTCGAGGCCGAGGTCGTCGACGTCAACAACTCGAACGTCGAGCGTCTCATCGAGGGCCGCGACGTGGTGCTCGACGCGACCGACAACTTCACGACGCGCTTCCTCTTAAACGATGCCTGCGTCAAACACGGCGTCGCGTGGGTCTACGGCGCGGCTGTCGGTTCTTACGGCGTGATGATGACCGTGCGGCCGCACGCGACGCCCTGCCTGCGCTGCGTCTTCCCGGAAGTGCCGGCGGCCGGCTCGGCCCCGACGTGTGACACGGCGGGCGTCATCATGCCGATTATCTTGATGGTCGCCGCCGTGCAGGTGAGCGAGGCGCTGAAACTCGTCACGGGACAAGTCGAAAACTTGCACGCATCGCTCATGCAGTTCGACGTGTGGCAAAACGATTGGCGGCGCATAAGTCTCGGCGAGCGCGCGCCCGACTGCCCGGCGTGCGCGCTCGGTCGCTTCGACTCGCTCGCGGCCGAGTCGGGCGAGCTTGCGGCCGTGCTCTGCGGGCGCGACGCCGTGCAGGTCAGTCCGCGCACGGCCGCGCGACTCGACCTCGAAGCGCTCGCCGCGAGGCTTCGCGCGGTCGGGGAAGTCAAAGTTAATCCTTACCTTGTGCGCCTGCGCGCGGGCGCGTATGAGCTGACCGTCTTCGCAGACGCGCGCGCCATCATACGCGGCACGGACGACGCCGCGACCGCGCGCACGCTCTACGCTCGCTACGTAGGCAACTAAGCGTGCGGCTTCGGCAACTGTATGCGCTCCGTCGTCAACCGTGTGTGCCGGGTCGGCAACCGCGTGCGCGCGTTTCGTCATCTCGTCTTCGACGCCTGCGATTTCCTTGCGCCCGCCCCGCCGGGTTATATTAAATCGCGCGTTGCCGCGCGAGTCTGCGGCCGCGTGAAAGTAAATCTGATGAGCCGGTCTTAATTGATGACAAGCAGAACAACCCCGACCCGTCCGGTCATAACTTCACTCCTGACAGCTTTACTCCTGTTCGCCTTCGCGCCCGACGCGGCGCGCGCGGGCGGCCCCGTCGTGTGGGAGACCAATTCGCGCGCCGAGCTTCTGGGCGGCGACGCGCGCGGCGTCTCCATCACCGACACGGGCGCGCTGATGCTCGCGCCGCGCTTCACGCAGGTCTTCGACACCGAGCAGGCTTACGTCTGGTCAACCGCCTCGGACTCTTCGGGCGCGGTCTACCTCGGCACGGGGCACGACGGGAAAATCTTCCGCGTCGGGGCGGACGGGCGCGGCGCGCTCCTCTACGACGCGGCGGAGCTTGACGTGACGGCGCTCGCCGTCGGGCGCGACGGCGCGCTCTACGCGGGCACGTCGCCCGACGGGAAGGTTTATCGCGTCTCGGCCGACGGTCGCGCCGAAGTCTTCTTCGACCCGCCCGACAAGTACATCTGGTCGCTCGCCGTGACGTCGGACGGCGCGCTCGCTGTCGCGACAGGCGACACGGGCAAGCTCTACCGCGTGCGCGCGAGCGGAGCGCGGCCCGAAGACTCTCTGCTCGTCGACATCAACGAGACGCACGTCATCTCGCTCGCGCTCGACCGCGAGGGCAACCTCATCGCGGGCACAGACCCCGGCGGCCTCGTCCTGCGCGTCTCGCCCGACGGCAAAGTCTTCGCGCTGCTCGACTCGCCCCTGCGCGAGATTCACGCGCTCGCCGTCGCTCCCGACAACTCGATTTACGCGCTCGCACTGAGCGAGGCCGCGTCAGGCCCGCGCCCGCCCACAACGACGACGCAGACGACGAGCACGGCGGGCGGCGGCTCGGTCTCCGTCTCGGTCACTTCGGGCGACATCGTCGAGAGCGGAGCGTCGCCGCAGTTCACGGGCCAGCCGCAAGCGCCCGAGCGCAGCCGCAACGACTTGCAGAACGCGCGCACGGCAGTCTTCCGCATCCCGCCCGAAGGCGGCTCTGACGTGTTGTGGAGTTCCAACACGGTGACGGCCTTCGCCGTCGCGCCCGCGCCGCAGGGCGGTGCGGTGCTCGTCGGCACGGCCGACAAGGGGCGCATCTATTCGGTGACGGACGAGGGGCGCGACACTCTGCTCGTCCAGTCGAGCGAGGATCAAATCTCTTCCTTCATCGTGCGCGGGCAGCAGGTCTACGCGGCGTCGAGCAATCAAGGGAGACTCTTCCGCTTCGCGGCCGAGCCGGTCGCCGAGGGGAGCTACGAGTCGCCTGTGCGCGACGCGCGGCTCGTCGCCACTTGGGGGCGGATACGCTGGCGCGGGCGCGGACAGGTGGAGCTTCAGACGCGCACCGGCAACACAGAGCGGCCCGACATGACTTGGAGCGATTGGAGCGCGCCCTACCGCGACGCGGCCGGCACGCAGGTGTCGAGTCCGCGCGCTCGCTTCATACAGTGGCGCGCCACTTTGCGCGCGCCCTCGGGCGTCACGCTTCCCGCGAACACGGGCGCGCGCGTCGAGGACGTGAGTCTCGCCTTCCTGCCGCGCAACG
>DASUNL010000191.1:0-3026 GCA_036277175.1 Pyrinomonadaceae bacterium
TCCGACGATAATAATGTTGCTCGTCTTCGCATCCAGCCGCGTACCCGCAAACTTCTGGATGTCCGCAGTGCTGATCGCCTGAACGTTGTTTATGTACCGGTTGATCTCGTCCAGACTCAACCCGTGCAATGCTAATCCGGCTATTTGGTTTACAAGTCCGGTCGCCGTCTCGAGATTTCTCGAAAAGCTTCCAATCAAAACGGCCTTGCGCGGAGTCAATTCGACATCCGCCGGCGGCGCAGAAGCTAGACGACCAATCTCGCCTAACAACAGATCCGCCACCACCGCGCCCGATTCGTTCTTGGTCTGCGCAGAAGCAACGAATGGTCCAACCTCACGCCTCGCGTCCAGTGCACTACCCGCACCGTAACTCAAACCGCGCTTGATGCGAATCTCCTGATTGAGTCGGCCGGAGTATCCGCTCAAGACAGAGTTGGTGACGATGCCACGGAAGTAGTCGGGGTCGTTGCGACTGAGGCCCGTGCGCGCCAGAACGACCGCCGCCTGCCCCGCGTTCGGCATGTCGACGACGACGACGCGCGGCTTGGCGGCCGCCATCGCGGGCTTCGTGTCGGCGGGGAGCGCCGTCGAGGGCTTCGCCCAAGAGCCAAAGTTAGCCTCGGCGAGATTGTATGCGTCGGCCGCGCGTATGTCGCCGCCGAAGACGAGGACGGCGTTGTCGGGTCGGTAGTAGGTCGAATGGACGCGCGTGATGTCTTCGCGCTTGATGCGCGCGAGCGATTCGAGCGTGCCCGAGACGGGGTGTCCGTAGGGCTGGTCGCCGAAGACGACGCGCGAGGCGACGAAGCCCGCGAGCGTCCCCGGATTCTGTAGCGCGACGCTCAAGCCGTCGACGTACTGCTGCCTTAGACGCTCAATCTCCTCGTCGGCGAAGGTCGGATTTAAAACCACGTCGGAGAGAATTTCGAGCGCGGTCGCGGCCTTCGACGACATGACGTTGACCGAGGCGGTCGAGGCGTCCCAACCCGCGCCCGAAGCAATCGAGCCGCCGAGGGCTTCGATGTCCTGCGCGATTTGCGGTGCGGTGCGCTTCTTCGTCCCCTTCGTCAGAAGCGAGGCCGTCATGTCGGCGACGCCCGAAAGCTCGGCCGGGTCAACCTCGCCGCCGTTCTTAACGAGTAGCGTCGCCGAGACGAGCGGCGTGCCGGGGTCTTCGACGACGATGACGCGCAGGCCGTTAGCCAAAGTCTTCTCGACCGGACTCGGCAGGTTGACCTGACGCGGCGCGGCCGGCGCGGGCGGCGTCTCCTGCGGCTGCGGCGACGATGAGGGCGCGGGCTGCGTCGAGGTCGCTTGAGCGTGCGCCGCGCCGACGCCTGCGGCCGCGAACGTCAGGGCGAGCGCCGCGCGGGCGACGAACGTCCGTGTGTGGAAAATCTTTACGAGGTAACTCATTTGCTTTCTCCCTCCTTCGCGGCCGGCTCCGCACCGCCCTTCGCCGACTCGTCCATGTAGTGGATGACGACGCGGTTCGAGTCGGTGAAATACTTCTTCATCACGCGCTGGATGTCGGCGGCCGTCACGGACTGAATCTTGTCGATGCCGGTGTTGACGCGGCTCACGTCGCCGTTTAAGACGGCCGCGAAGCCGATGGCGTCGGCCTTCCCGTTATTCGTCTCGAACTGGCGAAGCTGTTCCGTGACGAGTTGGTTAATCGCCTTCTCAAGCTCGGCCTTCGTCACCGGCTCGTCCTGCATGCGTTTGAGTTCCGCGAGGAGAGACTTCTCCGCCTCTTCGATTTTCTTCCCGCCCGCGAGAATCGCGCCGAAGACGAACAGGCCACGGTCTTCGCGGAAGTCGCCGTTGATGAAGGCCTCGGCCGCGACCTGTTGCTTGTAGACGAGCGATTGATAGATGCGCGACGATTCGCCGCGCGAGAGAATCGCCTCGGCGACTTTCAGCACGTAGGCGTCGTCGCTCGCCGAGGGCGGCGCGAGATAGGTGATGGCGACGGCCGGGAGCGGCACGTTCGGCGCGTAGACGGGCACGCGCTTCTCCGCCGTGCGCTCAGGCTCTTTGACGGTCACGCGCGGGATGGCGGTCGAAGGTTTGGCGACGCGCGAGAAATATTTGTCAATCCACTCGTCGAGCTGCTTCTGCTCGAAGTCGCCGACGACGATGAGCGTCGCGTTGTCGGGCCGGTAGAAGGTCTTGTGGAAAGCCTTCACGTCTTCGAGCGTCGCGGCGTCGAGCTCTTCGATGCTGCCGATGCCGGGGCGTCGGTAGGGGTGGACGGTGTAGGAGTTTCTTTCGATGTTGTAGAAGAGGCGTCCGTAGGGCGGCGCGAGGATGCGCGAACGAAACTCCTCTTTGACCACGTCGCGCTCCGAGGGGAAGTTCGTCGCCGTGACGTTCAGAGAACCCATCCGCTCGGCCTCGGCCCAAAGGAGCGTCTCCAAGTAGTTCGACGGCACGACCTCGTAGTAGTTGGTGAAGTCGTCCCACGTCGAGGCGTTGTTGAAGCCGCCCACGTCCTCGGTCAGCCTGTCCATCTGCTCGTCGCGCAGGTTGCGCGTGGACTTAAACATCAGGTGCTCGAACAGGTGCGCGAAACCGCTGCGGCCCTCGGGGTCGTCCTTCGAGCCGACCTTGTACCAGACGTGGATGGCGACCGTCGGACTTGACTTGTCCTGCAAGGTGATGACCTTGAGTCCGTTCGCGAGCGCGCGCTCCTTGTAGTCGAGGCGCGGGACGCGCGTCTGTGCGCTCGCTCCGGCCACCGCGCAGGCGACCAGCAAGAGCGCGGCGAAGAGTTTTCGTAACATCACAAACATCGCTCCTCTGAAGTGTTGGTTAAGGGCAAACCGCGGAGAGCCTTCCGTGCGCAAGTTCGATGAGAGCGGGTTGCCGGGCTGTTGCACGCGAAAGGCGCTTGGGGGCTTGTACGCGCGATTATGCCACAAAGTTTAGGCCGCGCGCCTCCCCCCGCGCACGCGCCCCGCGCGTCCAAATCGGTGGAACGAAATACTCAAAATCGCGCCCGTGTTTTTGCCCTCGGCCCCGGA
>DASUNL010000192.1:0-6120 GCA_036277175.1 Pyrinomonadaceae bacterium
TGGTCTTGTCGTCGAACACTACGTCGTCGCCCTCGACGCCGACGATGCGCCCGCGGAAGTTGCGCTGTCCGCCCACGGGCACGCGCGTCTTGACCTTCGCCAACTTCCCCGCGAACCGCTCGAAGTCCGCGCGGCTGTAAAGCCCGCGCTCAAGACCCGGCGAAGAGACTTCCAAGGTGTAAGAGCCGGGGACGATGTCTTCGACGTCGAGCACCGTGCCGACGTGCGTGCTCACCTCGGAGCAGTCTTCGTGGGTGACGCCGCCCGGCTTGTCGATGAAGATGCGCAGCGCGGCCGTGCGCCCGACCCCCGCGAATTCGACGTGGACGAGTTCGAGTCCGCGCTCTTGCGCGACGCGGCTTGCGACCTCGCGCACCCTCTCTTCGACCGAAGACGTGTCCAACTCTTGCGCGCCCCCTCCGCCCGAAAACCCTGCGGGCGTCCTTTCCCCCAAAATAAAAAGTGGGCGCGAACCCACTAGGACGACGCCACGGCGCTCCGAGCAAGAGGCGAATTATACGGAAACGACGGGCGCGAGGCAACCCGCCAGAAAGTCGTCGGCGAGGCCGTCGGCGGACGGCGATTTTCAGCCCCGCCGCACGCCGCGCGCACGACTTTACTGGAGCTTGGCCTTGACGACTTCGCTGAGCGTGCGGCCGTCAGCGCGTCCTTCAAGAAGAGCCTGCGCGGCCTTCATCACCGCGCCCATCTCCTTCATCGAAGACGCGCCCGTCTCGGCGATGGCCGAGGCGACGGCCCACTCCAACTCCTCGGGCGAGGCGGCGCGCGGCAGGTACTCTTCGATGACCGCAATCTCGGCGCGCTCCTTGTCGGCAAGCTCCGTCCGCCCGGCCTTCTCGTACTGCTCGACCGAGTCGCGCCGCTGCTTGACGAGCGAGTGCAGGGTCTTCGTCAACTCCTCGTCCGATAGCTCGCCGCCCTTCTCTATCTCGCGATTCTGGACGGCGGCCTTAACCATCCTCAAAGTCGAAGTGCGCGCCGCGTCCTTCGCCTTCATCGCGGCCGTCATGTCCTTAACGATTCTTTCCTTCAGGCTCATCTCGCCTCCCCGTTGCTTTTACCAGCCGACCTTCCGACGACCGCGCCATTATAGCCGCTATAGCCGCAAACGTCCGCGCGCGAAGACCGACTCGGCCCGCGTGGTGCGCCGCGCACGATGACAAAAAAAGAGAGGGCCGCGCGCGGCGGCCCCCTTTACGGACGAACGTGGTGCGCCGAACGAGTCGGCGAACGCCGTCACAGCGTCGCGAGTAGCGCGAGCAGTTGGTTGAGCAGGTTGACGATTTGAACGAGCGTGCCGACGCCGTCGAGCAGCCCCACGATGGCGCAGAGCAGGTTGCCGAGCAGGTTGCCCGCGCCCGGCACGGCCGAGACGATGAGGAGCACGGGGTTGAGGTGGACGGTCAGCCCCAGCAGGTCGAGGTCAATCGTGCCGATGCTGAGGCGGAGAATCTCGCACGAGAGTTGGGCGGGCGCGGCCGCCCCGACGTAGTAGGCGCGCCCCTCGCCCGACGCACCGTAGGACGCCTTCGTGAACTTGACGGGCGCGTCCGACGACTTCTGTCGCGCGGGTACGGCCGCCGCCTGCCCGCCCGCGAGCGTGACGGGCAGCGAGACGGTCTGGAGGCCGGTCGCGACGACGTTCCCCTGCGAGTCCGTCAGCGTCCCGGCGAC
Source organism: Pyrinomonadaceae bacterium (assembly GCA_036277175.1). Taxonomy (GTDB): domain Bacteria; phylum Acidobacteriota; class Blastocatellia; order Pyrinomonadales; family Pyrinomonadaceae; genus DASQDT01. The sequence goes on from DASUNL010000192.1 coordinate 1,696, forward strand.
GGTGCCGAGGGCGTGGACGCGGTTGCCCACGGCCGCGAAGCGTGTGATGTTCAGAGTGCCGTTGAACTTGCCCACGCCCCCGGCCAAGTCGGTGAACGTGCCGGAGACGGGCACGCTCAAGCCGCCCGCGTCCTTGTCCTTGGCTGCGGCCACGCCGAGCGGCGCGACCAGTAACAGGCTCAACACGACGAGCAGTGCTGTCAGTCGGGTTCTCATCTTTTTCATTACTCTCCTTTGTCGTCAATCCGGTGCGGACGCCGCCTTCATTTATTCGATTTGGCAGAGAGGGCGGCGTCCGCTCCGTTGGGATTGGTGTGGCGGGGGCGTCGGTGTTTGCGACACGGATACTCGGCAGACGGGGGCCGCGCCGCACGCGACCGGCGGTCTCTTAAAGGGAGAGTTATGGGGTTTGTGACCGAGAAAGTGTCGGCGTCAAAAATACTAATTGCCCGACCGCGCGGCAAGGGAATTCAACTGGCCGTTTTTACTAATGCGTGGCCGATTCTCCTAAGCAGGTGGCCGATTCTACTGTCACGCGCGTGCGCGCGGCGGGGCGATGCCGAGGACGTGTGCGCGGGAGGTGAATTCGGCTTAGCCGAAGGCGGGCAAGGGCAGCAGAGAGACGGGCGGGCCTTCGTCCGTGGACTCGGTCTGGATAGAGTCGCCGCGCGCGTCAGCGGCGTCGCGCGCGCTCCCCGCAAACTCGCCCGCGTCCGTGCTTCCATAGCTGTCCGCCGTGCCCTCGGAGTGGGCGAGGGCGGCGAGGTGTCGCGCGCGGTACTGGCTCGGGGTGTCGCCGTAGGCATTCTTAAAGTCGCGCACGAAGTGGCTTTCGTCGCGGATGCCGACTCTGCCCCTAATCTCTTTGACGCTGAGAAAGGTCGTCTCCAACAACTTCTTCGCCTGCGCGAGGCGGAGATTCTTGAGGTACTTCGCCGGCGACATGCCCGTCTCGTTTTTGAATATCTGGTGGAGGCGCGAGGGCGAAAGGTTGACGGCTTGAGCCAACGCCTCAAGCGTCAACTCGAAGTGCGGGTTGCCCCGCATCAACTCGACCACCTTGATGACCCGCTTATCCATGGCCTTCGGACGGCACGCTCGCCTGATAACTCTTGAGGGAACGAAGTGTAATGCCGCCGCACGGCTGGGAATGTTTGCGGGAGAGAAAACTCCGGATAGCAACGCTTATGCCACTAGGCGTGCGCGCGCGGGGCGTTTCGAGGTCGCGCGGTGAGGGCACGCGCTTCGCGCCGAGGAGTCGGGAAAAATTCGGCTTAACGCGCATCGGCGGCGGGCGTCGCGGCGTCGCGCCAGTCGAGTCGGGCACTCCGCGCGCTCAAAGGAGTGTAAGCCGTGTATACATCCGTGTAGAAAATTCATACCCGGTGCGGAAGACCGGGCGGGCGGCGTCAGCCAGCGCGAGCGCGGTGGCCGTTCGAGCGCGCGAGGTGCGCTTTGAGGAATCGGCCGGTGTGAGAGGCCGGGGTCTTCATGAGTTGTTCGGGCGTGCCGGTGGCGACGACGAGGCCGCCCGCGTCGCCGCCCTCGGGGCCGAGGTCGATGAGGTGGTCGGCCGTCTTAATCACGTCGAGGTTGTGCTCGATGACGAGGAGCGAGCCGCCCGCATCGACCAACGTGCGGAAGGCGACCAAGAGCTTGTTGATGTCGTCGAAGTGCAGCCCCGTCGTCGGCTCGTCGAAGATGTAGAGCGTCTTCGCGCCCGCGCGCTTCGAGAGGTGCGCGGCGAGTTTGACGCGCTGCGCCTCGCCGCCCGACAGAGTAGTCGCCGATTGACCCAGACGCAGGTAGCCGAGTCCGACGTCGTCTAAGACGCGCAGGCGGTTGGCGATTTTGTTGATGTCGCGGAAAAACGTCATCGCCTCGCGCACCGTCATGCTGAGCACGTCGTTGATGTTCTTGCCTCGGTAGCGCACGTCGAGAATTTGCGGCTTGAAGCGCGTGCCCTTGCACTCCTCGCAGACCAGCTCGACGTCGGCGAGGAATTGCATCTCGACCGTCACCGTCCCGTCGCCCTCACACACGTCGCAGCGCCCGCCCGGCACGTTGAATGAGAAGTGCGACGGGTCGAGCCCCTTCCCTTGCGCGTCGCGCGTCTGCGAGAAGACTTCGCGCACGGCGTCGTAGACCTTGATGTAGGTGACGGGGTTCGAGCGCGGCGTGCGCCCGATGGGCGACTGGTCGACGAGGATGACCTCGTCGACGTGCTGCGCGCCGTCGAGTTTTTGAAACGCGCCGACGTGACCCTGCCACTCGCCGCGCTGCTTCTTGATGCCCGCGTAGATGACGTCGTGGACGAGCGTCGACTTGCCGGAGCCGGAGACGCCGGTGACGCAGACGAAGATGCCCAAGGGGATGTCAACGTCGATGCCTTGCAGGTTGTGCTCCGACGCGCCGCGCACGGCGAGCTTCTTCTTCGAGGCCGGGGCGGAGGCGCGCCGCGCGGCCTTGATTTCCGTCTCGCCGCGCAGGTACTTGCCCGTCAGCGTCGCGCCCGACTTGAGCAGCCCCGCGAAGTCGCCCTCGTAGACGACGCGCCCGCCGAGCTCGCCGGCGGCCGGGCCGATGTCGAGGATGTGGTCGGCGGCGCGCATCATCTCCTCGTCGTGCTCGACGACGAGGACGGTGTTTCCGATGTCGCGCAGGTTGTGCAGGAGGTTGATGAGACGCTCGCTGTCGCGCGGGTGAAGTCCGATGGACGGCTCGTCTAACACGTAGAGCGCGCCGACGAGCGACGAGCCGAGGTTGGTGGCGAGCTGTATGCGCTGCGCCTCGCCGCCCGAAAGCGTTGAAGCAAGACGGTCGAGCGTTAAGTAGTCGAGTCCGACGTCGACGAGGAACTTCAGACGTCTTCGCACCTCGAAGAGAACCTTGTCGGCGATGGCCGCCTGCTCTTCGGTCAACTCCAACTCGTCGAAGAAGGTCGTCGCCTCTTTGATGGAGAGCGAGCAGACTTGGGGGAGCGTGCGGCCGCCGACCTTCACGTCGCGCGCCTCTTGGCGGAGGCGTCCGCCGGCGCAGTCGGGGCAGAGCGTGTAGCCGCGATACTTGGCGAGGAAGACGCGGACGTGCAGCTTATACTTCTTCGTCTCCAGCCACGCGAAGAAGCCGCGCACGCCGCCCCACTGACCTTTGCCCTCAACGATGGCGCGCTGCTCCTGCCGCGAAAGCTCCGCGAAGGGCGCGTCCATCGAGATGCCCTCCTGACGCGCGAAGCGGCGAAGCTCCGCGCGCGCCCAGTCGAACTGCAGCTTCGTCCATGGCTCGATTGCGCCCTCCGAAAGAGAGAGCGCGGGGTTCGGGATGACGAGGTCTAAGTCGAGGCCGATGGTGTTGCCAAAGCCCTGACAGGTCGGGCACGCGCCGAACGGGTTGTTGAAGCTGAACAGACGCGGCTCGGGCTGCGCGTAAATCGTCCCGTCGTACTTGCACTCGAAGCGTTCGGAGAAGTTGAAGGCGCGCGGCGTCTCTTCGGCCGTGCGGACGACGGCCTGACCGTGGCCCTCGACGAAGCACGTCTCGAAGGAATCGACGAGACGCTGGCGCACGTCGGCGCGCGCGGCGAGGCGGTCGACGAGGACGTGGACGCCCTCGAAGTCGGGGCGCGTGTAGTCGTCGGGCGTGCGAAGCTCGACCACCTGTCCTTCGACGAGCAGGCGCGTGAATCCGCGCTGCATGAGACTCATGATGTGCGCCGTGACGGCGCGTCGGTCGGTCGCGGGAGAAGTGGCGGCCGCCGTCTTCTTCTTCGCGCCGCGCTTCTTCGCGGCCGTCTTCGCACCATTCGTGCCGCTGTCCTCGACGCGCATTCCGGCGTCGGCGGGGAAGAGGACGTAGAAGCGCGTGCCTTCCGGGAGGGCTTCTAAAACTTCCTGCGCGGCCGACTCGGGCGAGTCCTTGTGAACCTCTCGGCCGCAGACGCGGCAGAAGGTGACGCCGACGCGCGCGTAAAAGAGACGCAGGTAGTCGTAGATTTCGGTCTGCGTGCCGACGGTCGAGCGCGGGTTGCGCGTCGAGTTCTTCTGACGGATGGCGATGGCCGGTGGAATGCCGCGCACCTCGTCCACATCGGGCTTGTCCATCCGTTCGAGGAACTGTCGCGCGTAGGCCGAGAGGCTTTCGACGTAGCGTCGCTGGCCCTCGGCGTAGATGGTGTCGAAGGCGAGCGAGGATTTGCCCGAGCCGGAGACGCCCGTGACGACCGTCAGCTTTTCGATGGGGATGGAGAACGAGACGTTCTTGAGGTTGTTGACGCGCGCCCCGCGTACTTCGATTGCTTCTTCCGTCATGGCTCGCAAAAGGTTACCGCGCCGCACAGTCAACTTTCGGGAGGCGCGGCGAACCCCGCATGATAACCCGAAACGGAGGCGGAGGCGAAATGGCGGCGCGCGCTCTTTAGACCCAGAG
>DASUNL010000193.1:0-6522 GCA_036277175.1 Pyrinomonadaceae bacterium
AGAAGCCGCAGGAGGGCGAGGTCATCGCCGTCGGCGAGGGCAAGCGCAAGGACGACGGCACGCGCATCGGGCTCGACGTTAAAGAGGGCGACCGCGTGCTCTTCGGCAAGTACAGCGGCTCCGAGATCAAGCTCGACGGCGAGGAGTACCTCATCATGCGCGAGGACGAAATCCTCGGCGTCATCGAGCGGGCCGGCGCGGCCGGCGGCGGCAAGAAGGGCGGCAAGTAGTCTTTAAAGTGACTGCGGCCGCCTTTTCCCTTTTAGCATTTCGACTATCGCGAGTTAAGGAGAGGATGAAGTTATGGCAAAGCAAGTGATACACGGCGAGGAGTCGCGCGCGGCAATCCTGCGCGGCGTCAACCAGCTCGCCGACGCGGTTAAGATCACCCTCGGGCCGAAGGGCCGCAACGTCGTGCTCGACAAGAAATTCGGAAGCCCCACCATCACGAAGGACGGCGTGACGGTCGCCAAGGAGATCGAGCTGAAGGACTCGCTCGAAAACATGGGCGCGCAGATGGTGCGCGAGGTCGCGTCGAAGACCTCGGACGTGGCGGGCGACGGCACGACCACGGCGACCGTGCTGGCGCAGGCCATCTTCCGCGAGGGCGTCAAAACGGTCGCGGCGGGCGCGAACCCGATGGCCCTCAAGCGCGGCATCGACAAGGCCGTCGAGAAGGCCATTAAAGAGATCGAGCGCATGTCGAAGGACGTCAAGGGCGACATGATTGCGCAGGTCGGAACCATCTCGGCCAACGGCGACGCGACCATCGGCGAGCTGATCGCCGAGGCGATGCGCAAAGTCGGCAAGGACGGCGTCATCACGGTCGAGGAGTCGAAGACGATGGAGACGGCTCTCGAAGTCGTCGAGGGCATGCAGTTCGACCGTGGGTATCTTTCGCCCTACTTCGTCACCGACCCCGAGCGCATGGAGGCGGTGCTCGACAACGCCCTGATTCTCATCAACGAGAAGAAGATTTCCTCGATGAAGGACTTGCTGCCCCTGCTTGAGCAGATTGCCAAGATGGGCAAGCCCCTGCTCATCATCGCCGAGGACGTCGAGGGCGAGGCGCTGGCGACTCTCGTCGTCAACAAGCTACGCGGCACGCTGAACGTCGCGGCCGTCAAGGCTCCGGGCTTCGGCGACCGCCGCAAGGCGATGCTCGAAGACATCGCCATCCTGACGGGCGGCCGGGTCATCTCGGAAGACCTCGGCATCAAGTTGGAGAACGTCAAGATCGAAGACTTGGGCCGCGCCAAGAAGGTGACGGTTGACAAGGACAACACGACCATCGTCGAGGGCGCGGGCAAGGGCAGCGACATCGAGGGGCGCGTGAAGACCTTGCGCGCGCAGATCGAGGAGACGTCGTCGGACTACGACCGCGAGAAGTTGCAGGAGCGTCTGGCGAAGCTCGTCGGCGGTGTCGCGGTCATCAAGGTCGGCGCGGCCACCGAGACGGAGTTGAAGGAGAAGAAGGCGCGCGTCGAGGACGCGATGCACGCCACGCGCGCGGCCGTCGAGGAGGGCATCGTGCCGGGCGGCGGAGTCGCCTTGGTGCGCGCGGCGAAGGCGCTTGAGAAGTTCCGCGCCAACAACGACGGCGAGGGCGACGACGACGAGCAGATCGGCGTCACCATCGTCCGCCGCGCGCTCGAAGAGCCTCTCCGGCAGATCGTGCAGAACGCCGGCAAGGAGGGCGCGGTCATCGTCGAGAAGGTGCGCGAGAACAAGAAGGAGTCTTACGGCTACAACGCGGCGACCGAGACGTTCGGCGACCTCGTCGAGGAGGGCGTCATCGACCCGGCGAAGGTGACGCGCTCGGCTCTTCAGAACGCCTCGTCCATCGCGGGCCTGATGCTCACGACCGAGGCGCTCGTCTCCGAGCTACCCGAGGACGACAAGACCCCGGCGATGCCGGGCGGCATGGGCGGCGGCATGGGCATGTAAGCCCTGCGCGCAATCCGAAACAAGGAGAGCGGCCGCGGCGAGTTTACGCCGCGGCCGCTCTTTTAATTTGCGCCTTTTAGATAATAGAAGAGGCGGACGAGGGCAGCGATGGGCCAAGCGAGGATGCCGGCGGCGATAATCAAAAACTTGAGGTGGGAGAGGGCCGAGGCGAGGAGGACGAGCGTGGCGGAGAAGTTTGCGGCGTCTACTTGGGCGCGCGTGTCAACGTCGCGCAGAAGGTAGAAGTGCAGGCCGTTCTCGATGTAGTCGAAGAGGACGGCGACGAATGGGACGACGAAGAGCAGGTAGTCCCACCAACGAAGCGGCCGTTCGTTTCCTCTTGCGAAGGCGTAGGCGAAGGCGAAGAAGCTCGCGTAGATGAGCGGGTACGCGAGGTCGAGCTTGATTAGATTGTCCCACTTGTAGATGGCCGCCGCGCGTTCGTTGACGCCGCTCCAGTCTTGCAAGACCACTTTGAAGGCGTCGGCCCGGTAAGCCTTCTGGAGTCTCGGGATGAGTCCTCTCTTGGTCTCGTACTGTTTCGTGACCGATGGGAAGAGAACGAAAGTGAAGTAGAGCGCGAGCGCCCCCGAGACGACGGCAATGAGGCCGCGCCACTGACAGCCGTAAAAGGAGTCGATGAGTTGCATGGTGAAATCACCTTTCCTACGAGGTTAATGCGGAAACGGAGAGGCGGAAGGTTGTGGCGAACGGGCGGGCCGACGCCTTCCGCCTCTCCATGCTTTACGCCCGCGCCCTACCGCCGCCGCGGGAGCGGGATGGCGCTTGGAAAGCCGTCGAAGTCGGTGTTGTCCGTCAGACGCCGGAGGGTCGCGCCGTCGAAGCTGACCGAGAAAATCTCCGACCGGCGGTCATCCGTGGTGGTGTCGATGTCGATGACCAACGCGGAGAAGAAGAGACGCCTGTCGTCGCGCGAGAAGGTGATGCCGGTGACGGAGTCGATGCGTTGACTCAAGGGGATAGCGTGGAGCGTGGTGAGCGTGCCCCTGTCAGCGTCGATGCGCGCGACGTGTATCTCATCGTGACTGACCGGCTGCCCGGCCGCGTCCCTGAGGATGCGGGCTCGGAAGGCGATCATCGTGCCGTCGTGCGAGACGGCGGGCAGCGTCTCAATGATGTCGAGCGTATTCGTGAGGCGAACCTCGGGGGTGTCGTCACGGATGTTTTTGAGGAAGAGGTCGGCTTGGTGGAAGCCGCCGTTGAGCGTACTCGTCTCGTCGATCCGCGCGAAGACGATGTGGCGGCCGCCTTCCAGAACATCCGCGCCCATAGTCTCCTCGTTGGGGCGGGGCGGCAAGACCTGCCGCCGGCTGCTCCCGTCCGGGAAGATTCGGGAGAAGGGGGCGCTGTTGCCCCCGGAACCGGGTATGTGGAAGAGGATGAAGTGCCTTTCGCTGCCGCTGTCACTCCACTTGGGGAATAGCGCGTCCCCGCTGTTGTTGATGGCGGTCACGTCGCCGCCGTCGGTGTTCATCGTGTGAAGGCCGACGCCCAAGCGCCTGAAGACGATGAGCTGTGTGGCTTCGCTCACGTCCGGCTGTAGCTCTTCGCGCCTGTTGTTGGAGATGTTGACCGGGTTGGAGCCGTCCGCCCCCATCTTGAAGATTTGCGAGTTCCCCGACGCCGTGTCGGAGGTGAACGGGATGTGTTGGAAGACGATCATCTCGCCGGGCGGGGGGGTGGGGGGATCGGCGGGTAAGTTGGACTCGCAGCCAGTGACCGGCACGAATTGTCCCCCGCCGCCTGTGTCGAGGCACTTGCCGCAGACGCCGCCTCCGCCTCCGCCGCCGAAGCCGCCGATGAGTCCACCGCCGAAGTCGGGCATGTTGCCCCCCCGGCCCAGTTCAGGGTATCGCCTCCCCAAATCCGACGCGGGGAAAGACTGGTTGCCGCAGAGAATCTCGGTGCAGATGTCGTCGACGAGGCTGCCGCGTCCGATGAGGCCGTTGAGATGGCACATCATGCGATAGGTGTTGGCGTAGCGGTCGCCCAAGTCGGCGTAGACGAGGTAGAGGTTCCCGCCCGTCGCTTCGAGGTCGACGGAGGCGTTCGGGCCGACGTTCACCGTGCGCCGCGAAATGAGGGTACCTTTGACGTCGAACTCGTACACGTGCGCTTTCTCGAACTTGCCGGCGCGCGCGCGCACAGCCTGTAAAGACATCGCGACCTTCTGCTTTTGCCCGCCTTTGCCTACGGCCCGGAAAGCCTCGACCTCGTTGGAAATCGAGAACACCTTCGGCGGCACGGGCGTCTGCTTCAGTTCAACGGCCGGCGGCTTCGGCTTGCCGTCACCGCACTTGTCAGCCCCGACGGAGAATGCCGCGAGACCAATCAAAAGACCTATGAGGCAACTTCTTTTTAGCATCTTGTCAGCTCCTTTTGGTGAGAGGGGAGTCCGTAGGTAAGACGGGAGTCCGGTGGGTGGTAATGCGGCAGCGCAGGCCCGGAGCGCTCGGCCTTGTGGTAGACCGCCGCATGATACACGAGCCTCTGCCCGGATGGACAGAATTTTAGCGTCAACGGCTTGCGCGGATTAGGCGGCGTCGAAGCGGGCGGCGATGGTGTCGCCGTCTCGCTTGCCGTGGCGTGCGGCGAGTGCGGGGTAGGGGGCGTGTTCGGGTTGGGCGTCGGTGAGTTCGAGGAGGCGCTCGGCGTCGTGGATGGCCTCTTCCTCGCCCTCGATTTCGGCGAAGAGACCGAAGGGCAACTCGTCGACGACGACCTCGACGCCTCGGACGCGCCACGTCGAGCGTCGCTTCTCGTAGACGAGCGCGGGGCGGAAGCCGAGTGCTTCGAGGATGGCGGCGAGGGCTTCGCCGTCCGACACCTCTGTCTCGTCCTCGCGGTGGCGCTTAACCGCGCTCTCGGTCGGCTCGCGCTCCTTGTAGGTGAAGACGGCGCGGCGGCCCACTCGACGGAGACGCAAGACGCGCTCGTGCGGGTCGAGTCCGCCGCCCGCGTACAGGGTGTTCTCCTCGAACTCTTCCCCGCCCTCGCGCACCGCCCCGACCTCTTCGAGACGGCGCAGCAGAACGTCTCGCTGCTCCGGACTCAAACGATACTTCTTCTCGACCTCGGTTCCCATAGACAGTCCGTCAGTCTACACGCTCACGCGCGGCGCGCCCAGCGTATGACTTCGGGCAGCGTCGCGCGCTTGCCGTACATGAGCATCCCCGTCCGGTAGATGCGCGCCGCGACCCAGACGAGGCCGACGACCGTGGCCGCACCGATGGCGAGCGACAGGGCGATTTGCCAGAAGGGCGGCGTCTCCGTCGCGATGCGCACGAGCATCGTGATAGGCGAGAAGAACGGAATCATCGAGACCCAGAACGAGAAAGAGGAGTTCGGGCTGCGTATGACGGGGAACGCGATGTAGATGCCGGCCATCAGGAGCATGATGACCGGGAACGCGAGTTGTCCGCCCTCCTTCTCCGTCGTCACCATCGAGCCGACGACCGCGTACAGCGTCGCGTAGATGTAGAAGCCGAGCAGGAAGTAGAGCAGCGCGTAGATGGCGAGCATGGGCGGTATCTGCGGCAGGTTCTCGACTCCCCCGGCCGCGAGCGCGCCTGAGCCGAAGAGCACGACGCCCACGATTAACAGCGCCCAGATGGCGTACTGCGTCAACCCGACGAGCGAGACGCCGACCAGCTTGCCCGCCATCAACGGAAACGCGCGCACAGACGAGAAGAGCACCTCGACGATGCGCGTCGTCTTCTCCTCGACTACCGCCGAGAGTATCGCCTGCCCGTACATGAGAATCGCGATGTAGACGAAAAGGCCGACCGCGAGCGCGAGGAAGAAGCTCCCGGCCGCCGCCTGCTCGCCCTCTTGGCCCGGCTTCTGCCGCGTCATCGTCACCTCGCGGTTGAACTCGCGCACGCGCGCCGGGTCGAACCCCTCCGCGCGCATCCGCTCTTCTTTCACGGCCCGACTCACGCGCCGCTCCAGACGACCGATGGAGATGAGGTCGCCCAAGTTGCGCCCGTAGTAGCGCGCCTTGCGCGTCTCGAAGATGTCGCGCGGGAGGACGAGATAGCCGTCGAGTTCGTTCCGCTTGATGCGCTCGTCGAGCGCGCGCATCGCGTCTTCGGTCGTCTGCCCCTCCGTGAGCGCGGCCTGCTCGACCGTGTAACTCACGTCCATCTCGCGCGGCTCGACGCGCGGGCGACCGCTCACGCCTTGCGCCACTTCGCGCGCCTCGCGCGCCGCCAACTCCTCGTCCTCCGAGTCGTTGCGCTCGACCGACTCGCGCACGCGCTCGTAAAGTCGTCCGGTCTCGTCGACGACGGCGACGCGCGTCGCGCCGCCCGTCTTCATGCTGAAGAGCAGGCCCGGTACGACCATGAAGACGAACATCATCAGCGGGCCGAGCAGAGTCGAGATGACGAACGCCTTGCTGCGCACGCCCTGCACGTACTCGCGTCGGACGACTGCCAGAAACTTGTTCATGGTGCTTCGCCCACCTTTGTGATGAAGATGTCGCGCAAGGAAGGCTCGACCTCCTCGAACTTCGAGACGCGCGCGCCCGCCTCGACCAGACGGCGCAAGAGT
>DASUNL010000194.1:0-2432 GCA_036277175.1 Pyrinomonadaceae bacterium
CTCTACACGGGGGCAGTCTGGACTTCCGCGCGCGTCAGCGACTACCTCGCGAGCCGCTACGGTAACAGTCGGCCCGCGCCTTCGGCGCAGAACCCGGTCTTCACGCAGGTCAGCGCGCAGCACCTCCCCGACTACCGCGCCGAGAAGGTTTGGCTCGTCGAAGAGAAGGACGGCCACGAGCGTTACAGCAACGGCGGGCGCATCCTGACCGAGTACGAGACCGACAACCACGCGCGCGCCTTCAACCTCTACGCGCGCGGCGCGGGCGGAGTGGTCGAGGCGGGGAGGCGCGAGCCGGTCGGCATCGTCTACCACACGTCCGAGAGCGACATGCTGCCGTTTACGGCCGATAACAACGACTCCATCGAGACGCGCACGCGGGGGCTTTTGGAGTTCGTGCGCCGCAACCGCTCGTACAACTATTTGATTGACCGCTTCGGGCAGATTTATCGCGTCGTCCGCGACGCGGAGGCCGCCAACCACGCGGGCAATTCGGTGTGGGCCGACGAGCGCGGCGTCTACGTCGGTTTGAACGAGAGCTTCATCGGCGTCTGCTTCGAGACGAATTCGACGGAGGAGACGGGCGAAGAGCAGCTGACGGAGGCGCAGCTCGTCTCGGGCCGCCTGCTCACGCAAATCCTCCGCAGCCGCTACGGCCTCGACGACGCCAACTGCGTCACGCACGGACTTGTCTCCGTCAACCCCGACCGGATGCTCGTCGGCTTCCACCGCGACTGGGCGCGCGACTTTCCCTTCGCAGCCTTCGGACTCTCGGACAAGTACCAGCCGCCCACGCCCGCGCTCGACGAGTTCGGCTTCACCTACGACGGCGAGTTGGTCGACGCGCTCGGCGGCGCGATCTGGCCGGGCGCGCGCGCGGGCGAGGAACAGTTCAAGCGCCGCGCCGAGTCAAACGGCACGCGCCCCGACGAGTTGAGACGCCGGATGCGCCAGCGTTACCGCGACCTGATGGACGAGCAAAGACGCCTGCGCCGCGAGCAGACGCCCGCAAGCGCCGCCGAAGCTGCGGCCGAGGCCGGTTAAAAGTCAACCGCGTCTCGGCCTCTCCCCGAAGACGCGCCGCCCCACGTAAAACTCTCTGACTCTCCCCGACCGACCAAAGAGTCGGCAAGGGCACGGTGCTTGCAAGTCGTTTTCTGGAAGTCGCCGACGGCACTTCCAGAAATTGTCAGCCGCCCCGAAATCCGCATCAAACCCCGACCGTGGGCCGGTTACCGCAACAGACAATTTAAAAAGGGACGAACCCGAAGGACGAAAAACGTCACACTATCAACCCCTAGAAGGAGCACGTAAAGATGGAAGAGAAGAATCAGGTTTCAGCGCAGGCGTCGAACGGTAGGGACGCCGCGAGTGTGAAGACGGGCGCGGTCGGCCTAGACATCGGCACGAGCCGCATCGTCGTCGCCGACGGCGCGGGCGCGCAGAAGACTCGCTCGCAGCTTAACGCCTTCGTCGCCGTCCCGGCGTCCGACATGGCCGAGAACGTCCTTAAGCAGCGTCAGATGGTCTACGAGCGCAACTGCCAGTACCTCTACGTCTACGGCAACGACTCGGACTTCTTCGCCAGCTTCCTCAACACCGACGCGCGCCGCCCCATGCAGCACGGCGTCCTGAACCCGCGCGAAGAGATGAGCCAGCAGATTATCCAGCTCATCATCAACCGTCTGGTCGGCCCGGCGCGCTCGAAGGGCGAGGCGCTCTGCTTCAGCGTCCCCGGCAAGGGTGAGGGCGCGAACGGAAACCTTGTCTACCACGAGGCCGTACTCAAGAGCTACCTCCAGTCGCTCGGCTACAACGCCAAAGGCATCAACGAAGGTCAGGCCGTCGTCTTCTCCGAGCTTCAGGACGAGAACTTCACCGGCATCGGCATCAGCTGCGGCGGCGGCATGTGCAACGTCTCGGTCTCCTTCATGTCGATGCCGATGATTACCTTCAGCATCCCGAAGGGCGGCGACTACATCGACGAGAACGTCGCGACCGTCCTTAACGAGACCTCGACGCGCGTCCGCCTCTTCAAGGAGGAGAAGCTCAATCTCTCGACGCCGCCCAAGGACGACCTGAGCCGCGCGCTTCACATCTACTACGAGGACGTGATGCAGGCTCTCATCGACCGCCTGCGCGCCGAGTTCCGCGCCTCGGGCCAACTGCCGAAGATTGACCGCCCGATGCCCATCGTCGTCGCAGGCGGGACGGCCAAGCCCACGGGCTTCCTCCACAAGTTCGAGAGCATGCTCCGCGCCGGCGGCGACTTCCCCGTCCCGCTCGCCGAAATCCGGTTGGCGAAAGACCCCCTCATCGCCACCGCCCACGGCTGCCACATCGCCGCCCTCTCCGAGTCGAAGTAAGGAAACGAACCCCGCCGCAGACGCAGACGAGTTCCCACTCACCCCAAGCGGACGCCGACCCCAACC
>DASUNL010000195.1:0-8912 GCA_036277175.1 Pyrinomonadaceae bacterium
GCCTCCGTCTCCGTCTCGAACAACAACGCCGAAGGGATCGAGCGAGGGACGACCAACGAGCTACTTTCATTCCTCTACATCGCGCGCGGCTCGGCCGGCGAAGTCCGCTCGATGCTTTGTCTCCTTGAGCGTTTGCCGAAATTCGATGATTTGAAATTTGAGATTTCAAATTTGAAATTGGCCGCCGAGAACGTTTCGCGGCAGCTCCGGGCGTGGGCCGACTCGTTGCAGAACTCGGAGATAAAGGGCCAGCGACATTTGAACGAGAAGGTGCGCAAGCGTTCTCAAGCGCAGAGGGAGCGCGAGGAGTTTCTGGAAGAGTTGCGGCGCGTTCGGGAATCTAACACCGAGGGTCATAATCGCATTCATCAGGACGCAGACTAGTCTCCAACTATGAGCAATCAACTGTCTTCCAACATCACGCTCGTCCGCGGGCTGACGCTCATCGCGGCGGCCTCGATCATCATCGGCAACGTCATCGGCACGGGCGTCTTTCTGAAGGCGCGCGTGATGACTTGTAACGTCGGGACGCCGGGGATGGTGGTGACGGTGTGGGTCGTGGCGGGCCTGCTCTCTCTGGCGGGCGCGCTGACCTACGCCGAATTGTCTGCGATGATGCCGCGCGCGGGCGGCGAGTACGTCTTCGTGCGCGAGGCTTACGGGCCGGGGACGGGATTCCTCTACGGCTGGATGCAAATCTTCATCGCCAAGACCGGCTCGCAGGCGTCGGTCGCCGTCGCCTTCGCCATCTTCCTCAACGACCTCCTCGGCAACACGCTCGGCCAGCCCTTCTACTCGGTCAGCGTCTTCGGCAAGCAACTCGACTTCGGCCCGCAACAGCTCGTCGCCCTCGGACTCATCGCGCTGCTCACGCTCGTCAACTGCGCGGCCGTCGTCGTGAGCGGCTGGGTGGCGACCGTCCTGACGGCCGTCAAGATCGCGCTCGTCTTAGGCATCGGACTCGGCGCGTTCATCTTGGCCGACGGCAGCTTCGGAAACTTCGCGCTCGCGAACGCGGGCGGCGCGTGCGAGAAGGTTGACCCGTCGGCGATTCTCGGCGTGGCCGGTTTCGCCGCCGCGATGCTCGGCGCTTTGTGGGGCTACGACGGCTGGAACAACTTGACCCTCGTCGCGGGCGAGGTGAAGAACCCGCAGCGCAACATCCCGCTCGCGCTCATCGGCGGCCTGCTCATCATTACGACGCTCTACGTCTTCGTCAACATCGCCTACTTCTACGTGCTCACGCCGACGGAAGTCGCGAGCGTCTCCTCGAAGTCTTCGGTCGCGGCCAACGTGACGGAGACTTTCATGTCGACCTACGGCGAGGGCTTGCGGCGCGGGGTCGCGGGCCTCATCGCGGCGGCGCTGATGGCCTCGTCCATCGGCACGCTCCACACCTCGATTCTGACGGGCGCGCGCGTCCCCTACGCGATGGCGCGCGACGGACTCTTCTTCCAAAACCTTTCGCGCCTGAGCGTGAGCACGCGCGTCCCCGTCGGCGCGCTCATCGTGCAGGGCGTCTGGGCCGGCATCCTCACGCTCTCCGGCTCGTTCGACACTCTGACCGACTACGTCATCTTCGGCTCTTGGATTTTCTACGGCCTCGTCACCGCCTCGATCTTCATCTTCCGCCGGCGCATGCCCAACGCCGAGCGCCCCTACCGCGCGCTCGGTTATCCGGTCGTCCCCGTCCTCTTCCTGCTCGTCACGGGTTTCCTGCTCGTGATGACGCTCATCACGTCGCCCCTGCAAGCCGTCACCGGACTCGTCCTCATCGCCATCGGCTTCCCCGTCTACTACTTCTTCTTCCGTCAACGCCGCGTCGCCTCTGAAGACGCTTACGCGACCGACGACACTTGATGCGCGATTGACACGAGCCGGGCGCGCTTTAACCCGCGACGGCGTGACGCAGCGAGCCTTCGAGGTCGGGATACTTGAACTCGAACCCGGCGGCCCGGAGGCGCGCGGGCTCGACGCGCTGACTCGTGAGCAGCGTCGCGTCGGCCAACTCTCCGAACGCGAGACGCGCGGCAAACGCGGGCACGGGCAGGAAGGTCGGGCGTCCGAGCACGCCGCCCAGTGTCTTCGTGAACTCGGCGTTAGTCACGGCGTTCGGCGCGACGGCGTTGACCGGCCCGCGCAAAGTCTTGTCCTCGACGGCGAACTCGAAGACGCGCACGAGGTCTGCGAGGTCAATCCAGCTCATGTACTGACGCCCGCTCCCGACCACGCCGCCGACGCCGAATTTGAAGGGCGTCAACATCTTCTGTAGCGCGCCTCCGTCGCGGCTCAGCACGACGCCGATGCGCACGTGTACGACGCGGATGCCGGCCTCGCTCGCCGCGAGCGTCGAAGTCTCCCACTCTCGGCAGACCTCGCTTAAGAAGTCCTCGCCCGACGCGCTCTCCTCGCGCAAGACCTCGTCGCCGCGACTGCCGTAAAACCCGACGGCCGACGCGCTGGCGAGCACTTCGGGCTTGCGCTCAAGATGCGCGAGCGTCTCGGCCAGAAGGCGCGTCCCCTTCGCGCGGCTCTCGCGTATGCGCCGCTTCTTCTCGTCCGTCCAGCGCCCCTCGGCGATTGGCTCGCCCGCCAGATGCACCGCCGCGTCGTGCCCTTCGAGCGCCGCCGCGTCAATCGTCCCCGCCTCCGGATTCCAGAGCGCCGACTTCGTCCCGTCCTCGCGCTCGCCCTCGGACGAGCGACGCACGAGCCGCGTGACGCCGTGCCCCTTCGCCAACAGAGAGCGCACGAGCGCGCTGCCGACGAGTCCCGTCGAACCTGTGATGATGAAATTCATAAGCGCCGGCCCTCTCCGTCATTCATCAATTACAGACTTACTTGCCGCGCTCATTCAAAGCTTCGCGCGCCACCTCGCGGTCGTCGAAGTGGAAGACTTCGCGGCCGATGATTTGATAGTCCTCGTGCCCTTTGCCCGCGATGAGCACCACGTCGCCGGGCGCGGCCTCGCCGACGGCGCGGCGGATGGCGTCCCGCCGGTCGGCAATCTTGACGTAAGGCTTCGAGGTCGAGCGCAGCCCCGCCTCGATGTCCGCGAAGATGCGTTCCGGGTCTTCCGTGCGCGGATTGTCGGAGGTGAGGATAACGGTGTCGCTCAAGGAAGCGGCGGCCTCGCCCATCGGCGCGCGCTTCGAGCGGTCGCGGTCGCCGCCGCAGCCGAAGACCGTGATGACGCGCCCCTTCGTCACGTCGCGCGCCGTGCGCAAGACGTTCAGCAGCGCGTCGTCCGTGTGCGCGTAATCGACGACGACGGCGAAATCGCCCTCGTGCGCGACGCGCTCGAAACGACCCGGCGCACCGGCGCACGCTTCAATCGCGCGCGAGACCACGTCGAAGTCGTAGCCGAGTTCAAGACCCGTGGCCGCGCAGGCGAGGATGTTGTAGATGTGCGGGCGTCCGACGAGCGGCGACCGCAGACGCCTCTCGCCCGCGTGCGTCGCGAGCACAAAACGCATCCCTTCGAGCGAGAACTCGACCTCGCGCGCCGACACTTCCGCGCGCTCGCGCAGGGCGTAGCGAGTGACGCGCGCGCCCTCTGTCTCAAGCTCAAGCGCGAGACGCGCGCCGCGCTCGTCGTCCGTGTTGATGACGGAGGCGCGAGGCCGCGTGCCGAGCCGTCCGTCGAAGAGCTTACGCTTGGCGTCGAAGTAGTTGTCGAGTGTGCCGTGATAATCGAGGTGGTCGCGCGTCAGGTTGGTGAAGACGGCGACGGCGTACTCAAGCGCGTCGCAGCGGTGCAAATCAATCGCCTGCGAAGACGACTCCATCACGGCGAGCCGGCAACCCTTTTCAACGGCGCGGCGCAGAAGCCTCTGCGTGTCGCTCGCCTCGGGCGTCGTGCGCTCGGCCTTCTCGCGCTCGCCCGCGACGCGGTATTCGACCGTGCTCGTCAAAGCGACCGGCTCGCCCGCCGCCTCGCCGACGGCCGCGACCAGATACGTCGTCGTCGTCTTGCCGTTCGTGCCCGTGATGCCGACGAGATTCAACTCGCGCGACGGGTGGCGCTGGACTTCGGCCGCCGCGAGCGCCTGCGCGCGCCGCACGTCGGCCACCCGTATCCACGCCGCTTGAAAGTCGGCGGGCCGCTCAAGCTCGGAGACGACGCCGACTGCGCCACGCTCCAAGACTTGCGGGATGAAGCGATGCGCGTCGAAGCTCTCGCCACGCACGGCGACGAAGAGCCAGCCCTCCCCAACTTTTCGCGAGTCGTGCGTCACATCGACGACCGCACGCCCCGCGTCGCCCGTCAACTCGCCCCCGGTCGCGCGCGCGACATGCCCGAGCGTCACC
Source organism: Pyrinomonadaceae bacterium (assembly GCA_036277175.1). Lineage (GTDB taxonomy): Bacteria > Acidobacteriota > Blastocatellia > Pyrinomonadales > Pyrinomonadaceae > DASQDT01. Next base: position 4,312 of record DASUNL010000195.1, read on the forward strand.
AAATCTTTCCGTTCAGTCAACGTCTCCCCCGTCCGTCGAATCTTTTTATACGCACAGAGCTTCGCGGCGATTATAATCCACGCGCGCACTCCGGCACGCATATTTGAGCGCGCCGAAGATGCTTTGACGAGTCTCGTCTAGTTCGCAGCGACGGGGAGAAACTTTGTGTCCTTGATGCTCGAAGAGATAGCGCAGCAGCCCGAGGCGCTGGCGCAGACGATTGCGGAAGAGCGCGGGAAGGCGGCGCGACTCGGCGCGCACTTGCGCGGGCGCGGCATCGACCTCGTGGTACTCGTCGCGCGCGGCTCGTCGGACAACGCGGCGCTCTTCGGCCGATACCTTTTGGAGATAACGACGGGCATTCCCGTCTCTCTGGCCGCGCCGTCCGTCCACACGCTCTACGGCGCGCGGCTCGACCTGCGACGCGCGCTCGTCGTCGGCGTCTCGCAGTCGGGCGAGGGCGAGGACATCAACCGCGTGCTTGAGAACGCGCGCGCGGGAGGCGCGTTCACCGTCGGCATCACGAACGAGCCTGCGTCGTCAATGGTGCGGCTCGTTGACGAGACGCTTCTCACGCACGGCGGGCGCGAGCGCTCCGTCGCCGCGACGAAGACTTACACGGGGCAACTCCTACACTTCTACAGGCTCGCCGAGGCGCTCGCGCCCGACGGCGGCGCGCGCCTCAACTTCGAGGCGATTCCCGACTTCGCCGCGCGCGCGTTAGCGCTCCGCCCGCAGGTCGAAGAGTTGGTTGAGCGTTACGTCTTCATGGAGAACTGCGTCGTCGTGGGACGCGGGCTGATTTACGCGAACGCCTACGAGATGGCGCTCAAGCTGATGGAGACCTGCTACGTCGTCGCCGAACGATTCTCTTCGGCCGACTTCCTGCACGGCCCTCTGGCGCTCGTCGAAAGGCATTTCCCTGTCATCGCCTTCGCCCCGCCGGGACTCACGCTCGGAGGCACGCGCGAGCTGCTCGTGCGTCTCAAGGAGCTGCGCGCCGACACGCTCGTCATCACTTCGGACGCCGAGGCCGCGCGCGAGTCCACGCGCGCTCTCCGGCTTCCCGAAGAGATTGGCGAAGTCCTCGCGCCCATCCCCTACGTCATTCCCGCGCAGCTCTTCGCGGCGCTTCTGGCCGAAGCGAAGGGCCTCAACCCCGACGCCCCGCGCTCGCTCGCGAAGGTGACGCGGACGCTCTAAATTGATTTCGAGTGCTGAGTCAGTGATGAAGCTTCTGATTCTTGGCGGGACGATGTTTCTCGGTCGTCATTTGACCGAGGCCGCGCTCGGTCGCGGCCACGAGGTGACGCTTTTCAATCGAGGGCAGCACAACCCGGAGCTTTTCCCCGAGGTCGAGAAGCTGCGGGGCGAGCGCGACGGCCAGCTCGACGCTCTGCGCGGCCGTAGTTGGGACGCCGTCATAGACACGAGCGGCTACGTCCCGCGCGTCGTGCGCGCGTCGGCGGAGCTTCTCGCGCCGTCGGTCAAACGCTACGTCTTCGTCTCAAGCATCTCGGTCTTTAAGGACTTCATTCGGCCCGTCGAGGACGAAAACGCGCCGCTCGCGACGATTGCCGACGAGAGCGCGGAGGAGTTGACGGGCGAGAGTTACGGCGCGCTGAAGGCTCTCTGCGAGCGAGCCGTCGAGGACGCGATGCCGGGACGCGCGCTCATCATTCGTCCCGGCCTCATCGTCGGCCCACACGACACGACCGTCCGTTTCGTCTACTGGCCGCGACGTGTCGCGCGCGGCGGCGAAGTCCTCGCGCCGGGGAGTCCGGAGGCGCAGGTGCAGCTGATTGACGCGCGCGACTTGGCCGAGTGGACTATCGCTTTGACGGAGTCGGGCGCGTCCGGCGTCTACAACGCGACGGGGCCGGGAGCGCCGTTGACGTTTGGGCGGATGCTCGAAGAGTGTCGGAGCGTGAGCGGAAGCGACGCGCGCTTCACTTGGGTCGGCGAGAAATTTTTGTTGGAGGCGGGCGTCGAGCCTTGGTCGGAGCTTCCGCTTTGGCTGCCCGAAGAAGGCGGCGAGGGCAATCGCTTTCGCTACTTTCAGAGCGTCGGCATCGCAAAGGCTCTGGCGTCCGGCCTCACCTTCCGCCCGCTCTCGGAGACCATCCGCGATACCATCTCGTGGGACGTGTCGCGCGGCGGAGCAGGCCCGGCCGAGGGCAAGGCCGGCGTCCCCACGCCCGACAAGACTCTCAGCGCCGAACGCGAGCGCGAGTTGCTCGCCGCTTGGCGAGAGAGGGCCGCGCCCGACGCGCGTTGAAAGCCTCGCGGCCTCGCCTGTTAAGAATCGAGCTGGATGTAGTCGTGGAGCAGGCGCAGCTCCGCGCCCTGATCGCTTATCTCGACACGCATGATGTCGCGCATCGAGAGCATCCCGACCCACTTCTCGCCGTCCATCACGGGCAGGTGGCGGCTGCCGACCTGCTCCATCCTCTCAAGCGCGTCGTGCGGCGTGTCGTTGCAGTCGATGGCCGCGCGCGGCGCGCTCATCACCTCGCGGATGGGGACTTGCGACGGCTCAAGGCCCTCGACGACGACGCGGTTCATCAAATCGCGCTCCGAGAAGATGCCGCACAGGCGGTCGTCTTCGTCGAGGATGCAGACGGCCCCGATGTTGCGGCTCGCCATGAACTGCGCGGCGTCGAGCGCGGTGGCCGAGTCTCTGACGAAGTAAGGCTCACGCTGGCAGACTACGTTTCGGATGATAGTCATGCTCCTCCACTCCCGCTGTTAAATTTTCACCCGGAACTTGCACGCATTATATGACGGAAACGGCGCGGCCGTATAGACCCTCGCGTCGCGTGCGCCGGCCGACTCAGTCGAAAAGCGAGCCTTGCGCGGTCGGGCGACGGAAGGCGCTCGGCCGCTCCGACTCGTATGCGCGCCCCGCCTCCTCGTTCAACCCAAGACGCGCGCAGTGAAGGCGGAAGCTCTTCTCGACCATCTTCCAGTACTCGCCCTTGCCGCGCATGCGCTCGCCGAACTCCGATGAGTTGAGACGGCCCTCGCGCGCCTCGCGCACGCGCGACATGACGCGCTCGGCCTTCGTCGGCAAACGCTCGCGCAGGCGTTGCTCGAAGTAGTGGGCGACGCTTCCCGGCAGTCGCAGCATCGACATGAAGGCTTCGCGCGCGCCCGACTCTCGCGCGCGCTTGAGCAGCGCGGGGATGTGCGGGTCGTTGAGGCCGGGGATGACGGGCGCGACGCCGATTCCGACGGGCACACCCGCGTCCGCGAGTTCGCGCATCGCGCGGAAACGCGCGTCGGGCGAGGGCGCGAACGGTTCGAGCGCGCGCGCCGTCTCGTAGTCGGCGAACGGGATGGTGAAGAAGACGCTCGCCTCCGTTTCGCGCGCGAGCGCCGAGAGCACGTCCGCGTCGCGACGCACGAGCGCAGACTTGGTGACGACGCCGACGGGGTTGCGAAACTCAAGACAGACTTCGAGGCAGCGTCGCGTCAGGCGGTAGTGGGTTTCGAGCGGGAGGTACGGGTCGGACGTGAACGAGAAGACGAGCGTCGCGCCGCGCCACGCGCGGCTCATCATCTCGCGGCGAAGCAGGTCGGGCGCGTTGACCTTCGCGACTATCTTCGTCTCGAAGTCCGTGCCCGCGCCGTAGCCGAGATATTCGTGCGTCGGGCGGCTGAAGCAGTAGGAGCAGGCGTGCGTGCAGCCACGATAGCAGTTGACGGAGTAATCGAATCCGACGTCGGGGCTTTTGTTGTGCGTGATGATGCGCCGCGTCTCGGTCTCCTCGAAGACCTCGACGCGCGTCGGGGGCGGCTCTCCAATCCACTCGACACTCGTCGAGAGCCAAGGGTTCGGCGGGTTGTCCACGTAGCGCATGCGCGTTAGCGGCGGGAGCTTTCCAAGCTGTTCGGGAGTGGCTCTAGTTTCGTCCACGCGCGGCCGTTTAAGCAAGCCTGCGCCAGCGTTCGGCCAGACACTTCGTCCCCGCGCGCTCGTCCCACGCGAGTTCGTACAGCCCGAAGCCAAGCTCGCCGGGCGGCCGGCGGCCCGACTCGTCGCCGAGCGTCGTCGAAGGCCCGGAGACGATTTGAATGTGCTCGCCGATGCGCGCGAAGTAGCTGACGTGTCGGTGTCCGTTGAAGACGACGCAGCCCGCGCCGTCGAGCGCGCGGACGAGCGCGCCGCCGTCCATCAAGTGCATCGCGCGCTCGAAGACGCGCTCCTTGAAGGTCTTGCCCATGCGCTGCACGCCCAAGTGGTGATGCATCGCGACGACGAACGGGCGGCCCGAGATGTGCGGCAGCATCAGCTTGAGCCTTTTGAGCTGGCCGCGTCCGATGAGACCATAGGCGTTTGTCAGAAGGTCTAACCCTTCGTCGTTCGAGTTGAGCACGACGAAGCGCAGCTCCGAGCCGGGGACTTCGACGACCATCGGGAAGATTTCGTCCCACACGACGTAAGGCGCGGCCCTGAGCTTCTTCCACTTGACGTCACTTTTGCGCCCGGCCCGCCCCTTGAGCGAGAGGTCGATGAAGTTTTGCAGCTTCTCTTCGTGGCGCGCGAGGTAATCACGGAGCGAGAGCAGCCCGCCGCTCTCGTCGGCGACGAAAGACCT
>DASUNL010000196.1:0-2025 GCA_036277175.1 Pyrinomonadaceae bacterium
CCTCGGCACGGTCGTCGGCGAGCGCGCGCAGCGCACGAACGCGGGCGGGGCGGCCGAGTCGCCGACGCCGTCGAGGGGGCGCGCGACCGTCCCGCTCGTCACGGAGCAGACGGGGCTGCATCACACGCAGGCGGGCGACGAGGTGACGGTCGACCCTCCCTTCGCCGTCCCCTCGACGCCGACCGTCGCGGGCGTCACGTCAGCGCGGCACGAACGCGCGGGCGACGCCGCCTCGCGGCCGTTCACGCCGCTGCCAGCGACCGGATCCGTCGCGCCCGCGCCGCGAAGGTTCCCGCGCGCGCTCATCGCCGTCGTCGGCGTGCTCGCGCTCCTGTGCGTCGTCGCGGGACTCTACGTCGTCGCGCGCCGCTTCATGGGCGACGAGCAGGTGAACACGAACGCGAACCGGCGGGGCAACGCGAACGCGAACACGAATCAGCGTGAGGACGTGAGCGAGCCGACGCGGCCCGACTTGGTCGAGCTTCCGGGCGGCGCGTTCTCGGTCGGGCGCAACGACGTGCCGCCGCGCACCTCCGGCGTGTCGGTCGCCTATCAGGCGTGGGTCTACAACCAGTGGCCCGCGCACCGCGTCCAGATTGCGCCCTTCGCGATGGATAGGACGGAGGTGACCAACGCCGAGTACGCCGAGTTCGTAGAGAAGACCGGCTACCCTCCGCCGCCCGACTGGGACGGGCTGCGGCCGCGCGAGGGGCAGGAGCGTTGGCCCGTGCGCAACGTGACGTATGAGGACGCGCAACGCTTCGCCGCGTGGCGCTCGGAGCGCGACAACGCGAAGTACCGCCTGCCGACCGAGGACGAGTGGGAGTATGCCGCGCGCGGCGGCGAACAGTCGCGCCTCTTCCCTTGGGGCGCGTCGTGGGCGGACGGCCGCGCCAACCTCGAAAGTGATTCGCTCGCGCCCGTCGGCTCGCTCCCCGAGGGCGCGACGCCGCAGGGCTTGCAAGACATGATCGGCAACGTCTGGGAGTGGACTTCGACCCCGGCGGGGATGTACAGGGGCAATAACGTCTTGCGTCTCGCGGCCGGCGACGAGAGTAAAATCGTCGTGCGCGGCGGCTCGTATCAGAGTCGCCCGCGCGGAGACGAACCCATCACGGCGACGGCGCGGCGCTGGGTCGCGGCCGACAAGCGCGACCCCGTCGTCGGCTTCCGCCTCGTGCGCGTGAAGTAGTGAAGAGGGCGGGCCGCGTCGCCCGCCCGCACGAAAGTTGAGTTGAAGAATAAAGAAGATGATTAGACAAGAACACGCACCCTCGAATCGTAAACGCCTCACGCGCCCGCGCCTCGTGCGCGTCGCGCTCGCGTCGCTGGCCGCACTGCTCCTCGTCGCCCCGGCCTGCAATCAGGTGCGCGAAGACGGGACGGAGGTCACGGGCAACGGGCCGACGCCGACGCCCGCCGCCGCGACGGCGAACACGTCCGCGCCGGCCAGCGCGCAGCAGCCCGCCGCTCCCGCCGCGCCGGGGGCTTCGCCGGCCGCGCGCGTGCCGCAGACGGGAATCAATGGTCTGAAGAGCGACGTGCTCCCGGAGGCCGTCATGCAGGCGGAGCTTCGCACCCTCGACGGCAAGACCTTCCGCCTCGCCGACTACAAGGACAAGAAGACCGTCGTGCTCGACATCTGGGCGACGTGGTGCGGCCCGTGCCGCAACATGATTCCGCACCTCGTCGAGTTGCAGAAGGAGTTCGGGCCGAAGGGCATCGAGGTCATCGGGCTGACGACCGAAGACCCGACGACCGACTTGGAGAAGGTGCGCGCGTTCTCGCGCGACTTCAAGATTAACTACCGTCTGGGCTGGGCCGACGACTCGTTCATCCTCGCGCTGCTCGGCCCGCGCTACTCCATCCCGCAGACCTTCCTCCTCGGGCGCGACGGCCGCCTCTACTACCACGTCGCCGGCTACTCGCCGCAAGTCCCGATTGCCATCAATCAGGTCATCAGCCAGCTAGAGAAGGCCGAGTGAAGTAACGATAAACGCGGGGCGTCGAGGTGATTGATGAAAG
>DASUNL010000197.1:0-4104 GCA_036277175.1 Pyrinomonadaceae bacterium
TCGCGCTCTCGGCCGCCGCCGCCCTCGGCTACACGCGCGCCTTCTCGCCCGCTCCCATCGCGGACGCGCACGCGCGCACGTCGCTGCTAACGACCCCGGCGGTCGCGCGCGAGGCCAACGCCGGCTCGTGTACGACTTGCCACGCGCTCGACGGGAAGATGGAGACGCGCTGCGCTTCGTGTCACGACGCCGAGGGCTTCAAGGCGACCGTCATCAAACCGCACGAGGAGGCAGGCGTCGGCTGCGTCTCGTGTCACGCCGAGCATCGCGGCGCGGACTTTAGCGCGCGGGCCGCCGCGCTTCGGACGTGCGTGGAGTGCCACAACGACGCGAACCGGAAACTCTACCGAGGCCGCCGCGTCGGCACGCCGCACGGCGGGACGGTCGGCTATCCCGTCGTCGCGGGCGAGTGGGTCTGGGAGGGTTTGGAGGGCGCGGAGTGGGAGCGCAAGCCGGAGGAGATGCGACGCAGCCTCGCGCGCTGGCCCGCAGTCGACGAGAGCGCGCGACGCAGCGCGCAGTTCCACGTCCTGCACTTGCACCGCGTCCGCGCCGTCGAGGGACTCGCCGCCAACACGGCCAGGGAGGTCTCGTGCTCGACGTGTCACAAACGCTTCGCTCCCGAGATTGACCGCGACACGCCGCGCACGACCTGCGCGAGTTGTCACGCCGCCGCGTCGCGCGAAGGACTCGGCGCTTCGGCCAGCGCTTCCCCCAACTGCATCTCCTGCCACGTCCAACACCCCTTGGGCCGCAGACGTTGGGGAGAAGAATTGATAAAACAGTGACGAGTTAGCATTCAGCATTCAGCATTCAGCACTCAGCTAAAGCTCTTTCCGAAAGCTGAATGCTGAAAGCTGACCGCTGACAGCTTTCCCGTCACCCGTCACTCGTCACTGAATTTAGGATGAGTAAGTCGCAACTACTATTCGTCGTCGCCGCGCTGCTGGCGCTGCTTTTGGTCAATCAGTTGACGGCCGAGAGCTTCGGCAAGAGCGTGATGGGCGGGCTTCCTTGGTACGGGTGGCTCGGCGGCGCGGCGCTTTTGGCGGCGGCGGGCGCGCTCTTCGCGCGTCAGGACGCGGAGCGTTCGGGCCGCCTGCTCGCCGCCCCCACCCCCGAGGCCGAAGAGGCCGCGCGCGAGATTCACGTCACGAAGGAAGACCTCGCGCGCGTCGACCCGGACGGCCCTGACTACCCGCACCCCGTCATCTTCCCCGAACGCTGCATCGGCTGCCACGCCTGCGTCGAAGCGTGCCCGCACGACGTGCTCGCCATCGTCAACGGCATCGCCACCCCAGTCGCGCGCGACCAGTGCATGGAGGACACTTCGTGTCAGACCGAGTGCCCGGTCAGCCCGAAGGCGTGCATCGTCGTCAACACGACGAAGAAGATTCCGCCGCGCAAGGTGCCGCAGCGCGACGCGCGTTTCATGACGAACGTTGCGGGCTGCTACATCATCGGCGACGTGTCGGGCACGCCGCTCATCAAGAACGCCGCCAACGAGGGCGCGGACGTGATTCGTCATGTCTCGGACGAACTCGGAAACGGAGCGCCCGCCGAGCCGAAGGCCGAGTTGGACGTCGTCGTCATCGGCGTCGGCCCGGCCGGACTCTCGGCGGCCATCGCGGCGCAAGAGTCGGGCCTGCGCTACGCGGCCGTCGAGCAGGACAAGGTGCTCGCGACCATCGAGGCGTACCCCTTAAACAAGTACGTCTTCTTCAAGCCCGACGCGATGGAGTCGCGCGCGCCGATTAGCGTCGAGGGCGCGGGCCGCCAGCGCGAGGAGATTCTCGCGAGTTGGCGCGCGTCGATGGAGTCGTCGCGGGTTCGCGTCAACGAGGGCGAGAGCTGCAAGGCGGTCGAGCGCGCGGAGGACGGCGACTACTTCCTCGTCCGCACCGAGCGCGGCGCGTCCAAAGAGCCGAAGGAGTATCGCGCGCGGCGCGTCGTGCTAGCTTTGGGAAATCGCGGGACGCCGATGCGTCTGAAAGTGCCGGGCGAGGATTTGCAGTTGGTGCGCGGAGGGCGCGCGGAGGCGAAGGTCAGGTACAGGCTCGGCGACCCGTTGGAGTATCGCGGGCGGCGCGTCGTCGTCGTCGGCGCGGGCAACTCTGCGGTCGAGGCGGCCGTCGACCTCGTCGCTCGTCGCGACGGCGAGCGCATCATCTTCCGGCCCGACGAAGAGATGAACGACGTGACGCTCGTCATCCGCAGCGACTTCAAGAGTGATTTGAAGTTCGCCAACAAGGTGCAGGTCTACGACTGCATCGACGAGGGGCGCATCCGCGTCTTCTACGGCGCGACCGTCAAGGAGATACGCGACGCGGAGGTCGTCATCATGCACGCGCGCACGTCCGAGGTGCTCGCGACGCTCCCGAACGATTACGTCTTCGCCATGATCGGCGGCGACCGCCCGACACGCTTCCTCGAATCAATCGGGATTAAAATCGGCTGAACTACCGCTAAAGCGGAAGGTAAAAGGCAAAAGTGAAGAAGGCTTGTGCGCCGTTCTTACTTTTGCCTTTTTACTTTTACCTTTTGCTTTTTTTACTGTTCGTTGCTGACCTGCGGGACGGGGCGTCCCATGTCTTTGTAGATGCGGACGATCTCGTCGCGCTTGGTCTTCGCCTCGGCGTTCGTCGGCTCGTAGAGGAGGACGCTGTTGAAGTCTGCGAGGGCGTACTTGTAGAGGCGCGGGTTGCCGGCCGAGAAGTAGACGTTGCCCCTTTCGAGATAAGCGGCGGCCGCTTCCGCTCGCGCGGAGGCCGACGCGCCTTCGCCCTTCGCCTTCGGGAGAGCCTTCTCTATCTTCTCGTCGAGCGCCTTCGTGTCGACGAGAGCGCGCTCGGACTGCGCGCCCGCGTTCGCCCTGACGTTGCTGTTGGACGGCGCGGCGTTCGCGTCGTTACTTCCGCTGTTGTGCGCGGGGGCGACTGACGGGGGCGCGCTCGTGTTAGCGACGCCGCTGGTGTTCGAGTTCGCGTTCGAGGCGCGCGTCGTCGCGCTACTGTTGGCGTTTGTCTGCGCCGCGTCTCCCGCCGCGCACGCGGAGGCCAAGATGGTCAGGGCGCACAGGGCGCAGGCGGCGAATAAGTTTTTCATCATTTCGGGCCGGTGTGGCACTCCTTACATTTCTGCGAGGTCGGAATCTTCAGAGTCGCGCGCTTCTCGACGGCGAGGTCGTGGCAGACGTTGCAGTTGCGGTGGTACGCCTCTTCGTTGTTGAGGACGGTCGGGTCTGTGTCGCCCTCGTAGGTGACGGACGGAATCGCCGCGCCGACGCGCGGCTTCTCGCCGTCGCGCGCGTGACAGGCGCGGCACGACATCACGTCGGGCGCGGTCGCGTCTTTCGCCAAGAGGTCGGACGTGAGAGTCGTCTTACGGTCGGCCGGGTGCGCGGTCTTGAGCGGCGGCGTCTTGACCGCGTCGGCGGCGGGCTGATCCGTGTGGTGACATTCGACGCAGGCGATGGGCCGCGTGCCGTCGACCGAGTAGTTCTTCGTGCTGTGGTTCTCGTGGTTGAAGGGGACGGGCGCGCCGTCCTTCTTCGTCGAGCCTTGCGAGAGCAGGTACTCCTTGGCGGGCGTGCGGCCGTCGAAGGGGTCGGGCGCGTGTGGCGTGCGCGCGCCGGCCGAGCCGAGGCCGACGGTTATGGCGAAGTAGCCGGCGAGCGTCGCGAGCGCGATGAAGATTTTCATGGGTTGCCGTCCTCGATTTCGTCTGTCAAGTGCGAGTTTCCGGTTCGCGCCTTGGGAGAGGTTGGGTCACCTGCGCGCGCGTCTTGTCATGTGTGTGGGCATCGAGTCATGGGAGACTTGCTGACTCGCCGAATCATATGCAGCCCCCGTCGCGATGTCAAACTTCTCACTCAGAGGCGGAAGGTCGAGCCTCGGTGGCAGCGTTTGCAGTCGCCAAAGTCTTCGCCGCCGAAGGCGCGGCGGTTGTCGTGGCAGGAGGCGCAGGAGCGCGTGCGCGCGGGGGGGAAGTGTTGCGCGGGCCGTGGCGAAGAGACTTGGCGCGACTGCGCGAGTCCGGCGCGCACCTCGTGGCAGGAGGCGCACGAGAGTCCCTGACGCGAGCCGTGCGCGGCGTGGCTGAAGC
>DASUNL010000198.1:0-2687 GCA_036277175.1 Pyrinomonadaceae bacterium
GTCTCGTCGTCGAGCGCGGACTCGGCGACGCCGCTCGCGCGCAGCTCGGCGCGCAGGCGTTCGACCGTGGCGTTGCGGCGGTCGGAGTAGACGTCCGGGTAGAGGTGGAGCACGCCGCCCTCGACGACCGCCGTGTCGTAGTTGATGTCGACGGGCACGGGCGGGTCGAGCGCGACGGCGAGCGTCCGCGTCCCGGCCTTGGCGCGCGCGATCTGCTTTGCGCTCACGGGCAGAGAGCGCGCGGCCACTATCTTCTCGGCGAGGTCGTAGAGGTCGGCGCGCATCCTCCGTCTGCAGCCGTGCGAGACGAGGTTGCCGAGGTCGCCCGTCCCCTTCGCCTGATGGATGAGGTAGCCGCCGCCCAAGGGGATTTTCATTTTGCCGAGCGGGTTGGCGGCCGTGCCCGGCCGGATGACGCTGCCGGGCTTCACGCCCGACGCGCGCACCCAGTCGCTCGAAGGCGGAATCCACGAAGGGTTCCAGATGACTTCGCTCGCCTGCCGCTCGCCGATGATGATCGGGTACTCCTTCATCCCGACGCCGACGAAGTAGGTCTTGACCTCGCGCCCGTTCTGCCAGAGCGTGAGGCGGAACGAGGGCACGTTGACCGTGATGCGTATGTCGGGCTCGCCCGCCTCGAAGCGCGCGCGCTCGATGCGCCCGCCCGTGAACTTGTCGGAGCGCTCTGACTCGTGCCAGTCGGCGACGTTGTCCGAGCGCATCGGACGCCAAGTCCGTCCGCCCTGTTGCGCCGCGAGCGGCGACGACACGACGGACGCGGCGAGCGTCGCCGCGAGCGCGAAGACTGCGACGACGGCCTTCCTTGAATTCAAAAACCTCACTGGTTCTCGTCTCCCCTTTTTCAAACTCGCGCGCGCGAGGGCGCGCCGCTTCGGTCGGGGGTGTGGGTTGGTATTCGGCCGGCGGGGGAAGGTTGCTCGCTAAATCGCCGCGCGCCACGGACGCCCGCGTCCACGACGTTTCAGCGCGCCCCGATGACGCCGAAGTATATCAGCGCCGCCTGCACGACGCCGATGAGGAAGCCGAGGACGAGGCCGAACATCTCGATGGTGCGCAGGTGTTGCTTGGCGACCGAGAGCACCAACTCTTCGAGCTTCTCGACCGGGTAGGTCGTCACCTTCTGGCGGACGAGCCCGCCGATGTCGAACTCCGCGATGGCGACGGGCAGTCGCTCGCGCGCGGCCGCCGTGATGCGCTCGGTCAAGGCCGTGGTCGCGCGCTCGACCTTCTCCTCGGGGAGGTGGTCGCTGATGCGGCCGATGGGTGCGATGAGCAGCCGCTCGACCTGCGCGCTCAGGATGGAGTTGAGCGTGCGCGCCGTCTCCTCGCTCGACAGAACGCCCATCATCCCCCTCGACAGGAAATCCTTGAGGCGTTCGGCCGAGTCGGGCTGCGCGTGTTCGATGATGGCGCGCAGGGTGTGCGGGCGGACGCGGTGGAGCGCGTCCGAGGCGTAGGAGGAGACCGACGTGGCAAGCTCCGTGCTGCGCGCGAGCGCGAGGATGCGCGAGGCGACCTGATCCTTGATGAGCTGCAACTTCTCCGGCTCGACCTGCCCGACCAACTCACGTAAGGGGCGGGCCAGCACGTTGTCAATCGTCGAGTCTAAGAACTCCTCGGCCTGCTGCTCGAACGCCTCGCCCGACAAGAACTCTTCGACGCGGCGCGGCAGGGTCTTGTTGACGAGGTCGTCGACCTCCGTGTGGATGCGCTCGCGCGAGATGAAGATTTTTTTGAAGAACGAGAGCTGCTGGTAGTAGTCGTCGACCTCGCGTTTGATGAGCGCGCCGATTTGCGTGCGCGTGCGGCGGTTGGTGGCAATCTCGGTCAGGTGGCGGACGATGGGCGGCACCTGCTGGTCGATGCGCTCCTTGATGACGGCCACGCTCTCGGGCGTGAACATCTCGGCCAGCGTCGCCTCGCTCGCGGCCAGCTCGTCGACGCGCGCCGAGACGAAGTCGCGCACCTTCTGCTCGAAGCCGCGCTCGGCGACGACGCCGCGCAGGCGCGTCTCGACGAAGCCGAGCGCTTGGTCGAACGTCTCCTGTCCCACGGCCTCGCCCAGACGCCGCGAGAGGATTTCGTCCACGCGGTGGTCGATGAAGCGCGCGACGGCCTCGGCCGTCTCCTCGCTTCGGAGGACTTCGGCGACGTACTCGGCGACGCGCATCTGAAGCGACGAGACGGCGTCGAGGACGGACGCGCGCAAAGGTCTCGGGAGCGCCTCGATGAAGGACGGGTGCGGCGTGTTGAGCAGGTCTGCGGCGTATGAGTTGACGAAGCCCTCGACCTTGCGGCGGAAGAAGTCGGTGTCGAAGAGCGCGCTGACGACCGTCTCCTGCGACATCAGTTCGCTGCCGACGGCCTTGCCGATTGATTGCGCGAGTTTTTCGCGGTGGCGCGGAATCATCCCCTGCGGCCAGACGGTGAGGCCGAGCACCTTGAAGGGCTTGTGCGGGCGGAAGAGCATGCGCACCGCGAGCCACGCCGCGCCCCAGCCGTGGAAGGTCGCGACGACCACGATGACCGCAAACTCGAACCACTTGCTGCCGGCGATCTCTCTCAGTAACTCGATGGCGAGAACTCCTGTTCGGCGCGCCGCGAGATTCGTCTTGCCCTGAAGAGTATGGGGCGATGCTAAACGCTCGGCGCGAAGCCCGTCAAAC
>DASUNL010000199.1:0-2342 GCA_036277175.1 Pyrinomonadaceae bacterium
CATCGGCCGCTCAAGTCGCAGCACGCCCTCGCGCGTCACGCCCTCGGGCGGCGCGGCGTAAACGGCGAGACGTTCGTAGACGCGCGCGCGGTCTTCTTCGCCGACGCGAGAGAGTAGATGCCAGAGCGTCAGTGTGTCGCGCGGACGAGCCGAGGCGAGCACCTCGTCGAGCGCGCGCGAGCCGCCGCCCTGAAAATCGAAGCGCGAGAGCGCGTCGAGAAGTCGCTCCGGCGCGTCCTCGAAGAAGGGCGTGCCCGGCCCCGCGCCCGGCTCGGTGACGCACGCCGCTCCGGCCGGAACCATCGACTCGCGGCCATCCAAGACCATCGCCACCCAACCCGAAGTGACGTGCAAGAGACTCCGCCCGCGCTCGTCGACTTCGAGCGTGTAGGCGCAGCCCAAGTCTTCGGCGACGGCCGACGGCGTGTTGACGAAGAACAGACGCGGCGGTGCCCAGATGCGCGCGCTGATGCGCCCGCGCTCAAGCTCCATGCGGTGCTCGGTCAAGCGCGACGTGACGAGGCGGACGCGCGTGTCGGGCGCGACCTCGACGTGCCCGATGTCGGCGACGCGCACCTCCGCGCGCGAGGCCGCGTCCGTCTCCAACCACTCGCCGACGCCGAGACTCCCTTTGCGCCCGATGCGCGCCGAGTCGACGACGGGCGAGCCTTCGAGGCTCGTCACCTCCCACGCGCCGCGCGTCGAGCGACGGTAGACGACGAAGACGAAGACGCAGACGCAGAGCGCGACGAGCAGGCAGGCGAAGGCCGCGCGGCGGCGCGCGGAGAAGACCGAGAAGGCCGAGAAGCGCGGGAGACGCGGCGAAGCGTCTCGTTGAATTTGGGAGTCTTGCTGTCGGGGACGTTTACTGCCTGCAAGTTGCTGTTTGGCGAGCGCGGCCTCGATGTTGTCCCAGACGGCGCGCGGGGCGACGGCGGGCGGCAGAGACTCGGCGAGTCGTATGCCGAGCTTTATCTCCTCGTACTCGCGACGGCAGCGCAGGCAGCCGCGCAGATGCTCGGCGACGCGCACGGTATCGGCTGGCGTCAACTCGCCGTGCGCGTAGGCCGAGAGTTGCCCTTTGAAGTGTTGTGCGAACATCTCTGCTAACTCGTCTCGTCGCGCAGGAGCGCGCCGCGCAGGTGGCCGAGCTTGTGCGCGAGCGCCTTGTGCGCTCGGTTGAGGCGCGACGCGACCGTGCCCTTCGAGCAGCCCAAGACCTCCGCTATCTCCTCGTATGAAAGCTCCTCGAAGTATTTCAAGAGTATCGCCATGCGCAGCTTCGGCCTCAACTCCGCCAGAGCCTCGCGCACTCGGTGCGCCGTCTCGTCGCGCGCGAGCGACGCTTCTTGAGAGTCGCGCTGTGCGGACGTCTCGCGCCGCGTCGAGTCGCCGAAGGGGAGGAAGCGTCGCCTGCGTCGCGCCTCGTCGAGGCAAGTGTTCGTCGCCAGACGGTAGAGCCACGTCGAGAACTCCGAGTCGCCTCGGAACTGACCGACGCGCGTGAAGAGCTTGAGAAAGACCTGCTGCGTGATGTCGGAGGCGGTCGCCTCGTCGCCGCCGAAGAAGTAGAGCGCGACGGAGTAGACCCTATCCTTGTGCGCCTCGAAGAGTTGGCGAAAGGCGTCGCGGTCGCCGCGCCGGCAACCCTCGATTACCCCGGCCGCGTCGGGCCTCGCCCCTGCGTTCGTCACAACGAACTGCTCCACTTCGTTCCTCCGGCCGTCGTCGAACAACTATTAGACGAACCTGCCACGCCTGTTCTTCCACTTTAGTTACGACACGACCGCGCCCGAGTTTTGTAAAAACTTGGATACAAGTCGGCGGAAGAAGTCTTGAGTCGGGGCGGCGTCCAAAAAACGGGATGGTTGACGCCACCGTGGCGGGGAATTACAATTCGCGCGGTCAGCAATCCTGTCAGCCGTAGCGAATCTCTAAAATCATGCCACTCGGCCGCACAAGGTTCTTCCGCATCGTCTTCGCCTTCGCGCTTGCGCTCGCGGCCGCCACAGGCGCGCGCGCGCAGCAGCGACCGCTCCTGACCGAGGACGTGGACGTTTTAGAGCCGGGCGCTCTGCGCATCGAGGCCGGTCTTGATTTCTTGCAGGACGCGAAGTTTCCCGCGTCGGGCCTGACGGGCGACCTGACGCGCATCGGCGTCATCGGCGTCCACATCGGCCTTTCGCCCAACGTCGAGTTCTCCATCGAGGGCGTCGCGCAGAACTTCCTGAGCATCAACTCGGTCTCGCCGAACCCGGCCATCCCGCCCACCGGGATCGACACGGTCGCCAACTCGACGAACGACACCGGCGACTTCCGCCTCTCGACCAAGATCAAAATCC
>DASUNL010000200.1:0-2412 GCA_036277175.1 Pyrinomonadaceae bacterium
GAACCCTTCGTCGGTCGCGCCCGTGAACCTGCCGCCCCAGAGATTTTTCGCGTCTGCCATACAGGCCCGCCTCCTCCCTCCAAAAGACACGAGAGTCTAGCCCATCCGCCGGAGAAAATCCCGCGCCGCGAAAAAGTCGGCCGGCGCGTTGCCATCTTGCATCTAAAGTGCTAGTTTATGCATCTATGCATCACTTATGCAAACTGGATGCATAAGGGAACGTGATGGAGAAGCGGAAACGACAGGAGAAGATTCTCGGCCTCATCAGGGCGCGGCGCATCGGGACGCAGCAGGAGCTGACCCGCCAGCTAGAGCGCGCCGGGGTCGCGGCGACGCAGTCGAGCGTGTCGCGCGACCTTGTAGAGCTGGGCGTCGTCAAGAGCCACGGCTTCTACGCCGTGCCGCACGCCGAGAACGGCGCGGCGGCGCGCGGCCTCCTGAGCCTCGAAGCGGCGGGCGACGTGCTCGTCGTCGCGAAGTGCGAGCCGGGGCTGGCCTCGGCCGTGGCCGTCGAGATTGACCGCGCGCACGTCACGGAAATCGTCGGCACGCTGGCCGGCGAGGACACGGTCTTCATCGCCGTCGCGGGCCGGAAGGCGCAGCGCGCGGCGATGAGAAAAGTCTGGGAGCTGTTCGGATAAGAGGAGGGGAGTTGTCGAAGCGAGAAATCAAGAAGGTCGTGCTGGCGTACTCGGGCGGTCTGGACACGTCGGTGATGCTCCACTGGCTGCGCGAGAATTACGGCTGCGAGGTCGTCTGCTACTGCGCCGACGTCGGTCAGGGCGAGGAGCTTGAAGGCTTAGCCGAGAAGGCCAAACGCACGGGCGCGTCGAAGCTTTACGTCGAAGACCTGCGGCAAGAGTTCGTGCAGGACTACGTCTGGCCGGCGGTCAAAGCGAACGCCGTCTACGAGGGCGTCTACCTGCTCGGCACGTCCTTGGCGCGGCCCGTCATCGCGAAGCGGCAAATCGAGATTGCGCGCATCGAGGGCGCGGACGCAGTCGCGCACGGGGCGACGGGCAAGGGCAACGACCAAGTGCGTTTCGAGTTGACCTACTACGCGCTTGAGCCTTCGATTAAGGTCGTCGCCCCTTGGCGCGAGTGGGAGTTCGGCGGGCGCAGCGACCTCATCGCCTACGCCGAGCGGAATCAAATCCCCGTCACGGCGACGCACGCGAAGCCCTACTCGACCGACCGCAACCTGATGCACGTCTCCTACGAGGGCGGCATCCTCGAAGACCCTTGGGCCGAGCCTCCGGCCGACATCTTTCAGTTGACGAAAGCGCCCGAGGAGGCGAGCGCCGAGGCGCAGTACGTCGAGATAAGTTTCGAACGCGGCGCGCCCGTCTCGATTAACGGCGAGCGGATGGGCGCGGTCGCCCTGCTCGCGGAGTTGAACCGCGTGGGCGGCGCGCACGGCGTCGGCCGCGTTGACTTGGTCGAGAACCGATTCGTCGGGATGAAGTCGCGCGGCGTCTACGAGACGCCGGGCGTGACCATCTTGCACGCGGCGCATCGCGCGCTCGAATCAATCACGATGGACAGGGAAGTGATGCGGCTGCGTGACCAGATGAGTCTGAAGTTCGCGGAGAGCGTCTATTACGGCTTCTGGTTCGCGCCGGAGGCGGAGCTGATGCGGCGGACGATTGACGAGACGCAGACGCAGGTGACGGGCGACGTGCGTCTCAAACTCTATCGCGGCGGCGTCGTAGTCGTCGGGCGTCGCTCGCCGCACTCGCTCTACAGCGAGCGGCTCGCGACGTTTGAGGCCGACACCGTCTACGACCAGCGCGACGCCGAGGGCTTCATCAAACTCAACGCGCTGCGTCTGCGGACGAGGGCAGCGAACCGCTAGACAGTCCGGAGGAAGAGCGACATGGAACAGATGTTGAGCACGGAAGTTTTGGTGGTCGAGGTCGACAAGACGGGGTCGGCCACGTCGCCGCTCGGGTTGGCAAAAGTTTTGGCCGTCGCGGGCGAGGAGCGCGCGGCGCGCGTGGGCGATGTGGTCGTCGTGCGCGCGCTGACAGACAGCGCCACCTACGGCCAGCTTGAGCTGCCTTCGGGTCGTCTCGCGAAGATTAATCCGGGCGACGTGCTCGCGGGCGTCCTCGGCTGCCGACGCGCGCTCAAAGGTTTCGTCGGCGACGTGCCCGAGACCGTGAAGGCGGGCGACCGCCTGCATCTGTTGAACATGGGCGGCGTCATCGGACGCTGCACGGGCCACCACTCTTCCTTGAGCGACGCCATCGAGGTCGAAGTCCTCGGCTTCGTCTATGACGAGGATGCGCGCGTGCGTAACATCAAGGACGCGGCGCTCCCCTTGCGCGAGCGTCTGGGCGAGACCGCGCCGCTCGTCATCGTCGCGGGCGCGTGCATGAACAGCGGGAAGACGTTCGCGGCGTCCGAGAT
>DASUNL010000201.1:0-5192 GCA_036277175.1 Pyrinomonadaceae bacterium
GGTAAGACATAACAACTCAGTGACGAGTGACGAGCAAAACCCGAATCGGAATCCTTTTGGTACTAATTACACGTCACTTCTCAAATCCTTTCCTGCCCGTAGTCGCAATACTCGACGATGGGGCATTGGTGGCAGAGCGGGTCGCGGGGTCGGCAGAGCTTGCGTCCGTGGCGGATGAGGTTGACGTGGAAGGAGTAGAACTTCCCTGCGGGGACGAGGCGGTTCATGATCTCGTGCGCGCGCGCGTCCGAAGACTTCGCGGGGATGAGGCCGACGCGGCGCAGCACGCGGAAGATGTGCGTGTCGAGCGGGAAGACGTTTTTGTGACAGGCGAAGAGGAGCGTGCAGGCCACGGTCTTCGGGCCGATGCCGCGAAAGGCGGAGAGGAAGCGGACGCTGTCCTCGACGCTCGCGTCGTGCAAAAACTGAAGGTCTAACGCGCCGCGCTCGTCTTTGATGCGACGCAGCACGTCGCGTATGACGCGCGCCTTCTGGTTGGCGAGTCCCCCGGCGCGGATGGTTTCGGCGAGCGTCTCCTCGCGCGCGCGAAGGACTCTGTCCCAAGTCGGAAAGCGGCGTTTGAGCGCGGCGAAGGTGCGGTCGGAGTTGGTGTCGCTCGTCGCCTGCGAGAGGATGATTTTGACGAGCATGTCGAGCGGGTCAGACGCGCGCGGCGCGCGCCGGTTCGTGGGCACGCCGTAGGCGCGTTCGAGATTCTGGATGATGTAAGCGACCGGCTTCGGCTCGGCCTCTCGGCCCGTCGCGGACGCCATCTCTTTCCCCGCGAGCGTCGCCGCCTTCTTCCGTCCACCGCTTCCGCGCGCGCCTTCACGCACACTCGCGCTCTTCTTGCGTCGCACGCCCGCGCCCCGCGCGCCGACGCGCCCGGCCGCGCGCTCCCACTTGAGCGCGTGCGACTCCTCCGCTTCCGTTATCTCAAACGCCTTGCGGCGCGGCGATGACGCGCTCATAAAACTCCAGGTAGTGCGGGATGACGAGGTCTGTGCCGTAGCGCGCGAGGGCGTCGCGTCGCGCGCGCGCGCCCATCTCGCGGCGGGCGTCGGCGTCCGAGAGAAGGCGCGCCGCGTCGCGCGACATCTTCTCCACGTCGCCGACTTCGGAGAGGTATCCGGTCTCGCCGTCCGTGACGACTTCGGGCACGCCGCCGACGCGCGAGGCGACGACCGGCGCTTCGCACGCCATCGCTTCGAGCGCCGCGAGGCCGAACGACTCCTGCTCCGAAGGCAGAAGCAGGACGTCCGCGACCGACATGTAATCGACGATGCGCGGCTGCTTGCCGACGAACGTGCAGTGCGCGTCGACGCCGAGGCAGCGCGCGCGGTGCTCGGCCGCCATGCGCTCGCTTCCGTCGCCGACCATCACGAGGCGCGCGCGCGGCACTTCGGCGCGCACGCGCGCCAGAATCTCCACGCAGTCGACGGGCCGCTTGACGGGGCGGAAGTTCGAGACGTGTACGAGCAGAGGCTCGCCGTCGGGCGCGAGCGAGGCGCGCAGCTCCGGCACGTCGCGTCGGAAGTAGTCCGAGCCGCAGATGAAGTTCGGGATGACTTCGATTTGGTCGTAGCCGAACGCCTCGATGGTCGCGCGTTTCAGATAGTGCGAGATGGCCGTCACGCCGTCCGACTGCGCGATGCCGTAGCGCGTGATGGGCAGATAAGAACGGTCGGCCCCGACGAGCGTGATGTCCGTCCCGTGCAGCGTCGTAATGACGGGCAGGCGGCGGGCGGGCCGCAACGACTCGCGCGCGAGAATCGCGCTGATTGAATGCGGGATGGCGTAGTGGACGTGTAAGAGGTCGAGGTTTTCCGACTCGGCGACGTTCGACATCTTCGTCGCCAAGGCGAGGGTGTAAGGCTGGTGCTCGAAGAGCGGGTACGACATCATCTCGACCTCGTGGAAGCGCACGCGGTCGTTGAGCTCGGTAAGCCGGGTCGGCAGAGACGACGCGATGAAGTGGACGGTGTGGCCACGCGCGGCCAGCTCCTTGCCCAGCTCCGAGCCGACGATGCCGCTCCCGCCGTAGGTCGGGTAGACGGTGATGCCGATATTCATAATAAAAAAGCGGTCAGCGGTCAGTATTCAGCATCCAGCCGGAGACTAAAAAGGCTGACGGCTGAGAGCTGAATGCTGACCGCTGAATATAGCAAGAGGCGGACGACCCTCGCTATCGTCCGCCTCTCGTCTCAACTTGTCACTCCTGCGAAGGGGGACAAGCGAGGAACTAGACTATACCTTTTTTGGCGGCGTTTGACAACAAAATTCCGGCTACCGTACAAAGCGATATTTTCCCCCGAAAATGGCCCTCTTCGCTGCCGTTTCCGCCCCCGAGGGAGTATAATGGAGCGTTCGGCCCATCAGCATTTTTCAGTTCGGGACGCTCAAGCTTTCTGTTTCTGGATGGCGGCTGAACGTTGATTATTGGACGCACACATAACGGAGATTTAGTCATGCCGAAGATTGATAACATCGAAGAGACGCCGAACCCGAACGCCGTCAAGTTCATCCTCAAAGAACCCGTCTCGTCCGGCGCGGCGCGCTCTTTCCACGGCGCGGAGGAGGCGGCCCAAGACCCGCTCGCGCACGCGCTCTTCGAGGTCGGCGAGGTCGCGTCCGTCTTCTACATGGACAGGATGATTACGGTCGAGAAGGTGGACGAGGCCGATTGGGACGAGCTTCTGCCGAAGTTGGCCGTCCCCATCCGCGCGGCTGCCTCGGCGACAGGCGGTGCGCCGAACGGACAGGGCGGCGCGCCGGACGCGGCGACGGGCGTCGGCGGCGCGCTCGGCGCGTTGATGAGCGACGACCCGCGCCTTTTGCGCATCAACGAAATCCTCGACGAGCGCATCCGGCCCGCGCTCGCCGGCGACGGCGGCTGGCTCGAAATCCTCTCGCTCAAAGAGGACACGCTGACCATCCGCTATCAGGGCGCGTGCGGCAGTTGCCCGAGTTCCCTGACGGGCACGCTGATGGCTATCGAGGGCATGATTCGTCAGGAGGTCGACCCCGACATCGAAGTCGTCGCCGTCTGAGAAGTCGTCGCCGTCTGACGCGCGCGGCCGCGCGTCCCCTCATCTCTGAACTTTCCGGAACTGCCCCCCGCGTGTAGACGTTAAAGGGGCATCCCCGTTCGTGCGTCGGGGGCGTGTGTCCTCTGGCCTGAACAAGCTTTAAGTCTCTTACCGCCGTCCGAAGTCTTTTACACAATGCGTCGCGGGGCTTGTCACGAATGGGCGAGCCGTCACCCGCGCCCTTTCAAGAGGAGACGAAGATGACCCGCCTTGCACGTCTTTCCCTTCCCTGTCTGCTCGCCGCAAGTTTGACGGGCGCGCTTCCGGCCGCCGCTCAGAATCAACCGGCCAAGTCGAGCGCGAAGCGGCCCGCGAAGACGACGGCTGCGGCCGACCCGCTCGAAGAGGCCCGGCGCATGACGGCCGTCGCGCTCGTCAACTCGCTCGCCGACGAGGCGCGCAACTTCGGCGACCACGTGCTGCGCGCGCGCGTGCAGGCCCGCGCCGCCGACGCGCTCTGGGAGACCGACCGCGAGCGCGCGCTCGCGCTCTTCCGACGCGCGTGGGACGCGGCCGAGACGGCCGACCGCGAGCAGGGCGCACGACGCGCGCAACAGGCGGCGAGTCGTGGCGCGGCATCTTCGCGCGACGCGGGGAGCATCCGACGCGAAGTCCTGCGACTCGCGGCGCGGCGCGACGGCGCGCTCGGCACGGAGTTTTTGAGCTTCCTCGAAGACGCGAAGAAGCGTGAGGCGGCCGACGCCGCTTCGGCGACCGACGTCGCGGCCACCTCGAACCAGCCGCCGCCGCAGAGCTTCAACCCGGACGACCCGCCGACGGCGATGACGCAGCGTCTCAACCTCGCCACCCAACTCCTCGAAGACGGCGAGGTCGAGCGCGCCATGCAGTTCGCAGATCCCGCGCTCTACCCCGTCAACACCTTCGGCGCGAACTTCCTCGACATGCTGCGCGAGCGCGACGCGAAGGCCGCCGACGAGCGTTACATGGCCCTGCTTGCGCGCGCCGCCTCAGACCCCTCGGCCGACGCCAACACCGTCTCGCTTCTTTCGACCTACGTCTTCACGCCGTTCCTCTACATCATCGTCAACCGCGAGGGGAACAGCCACACGCGCCGTTGGCGCGGCGACAACTCGCCGCCCTCGACGCTCTCGCCCGCCGTCCGCGACGCTTTCTTGCGCACGGCCGCTTCCATCCTGACGCGCACGCTCCCGCCGCCCGACCAAGACCGCTCGACGTCGGGCCGGATGGGCACATACGTCATGCTCACGCGCCTCGCGCCGCTCTTCGAGCGTTTCATGCCCGACCGCGCGGCCGACCTGCGCGCGCGCGCCTCGGCCCTTTTGCAGGACACGAACGAGGAGACGCGCCGCGCCGACAACCCCCTCTTCACGCGCGGCCTCACGCCCGAGCCTTCGCGCGAAGAGCAGCTCGCGCAACTGCTCAGCCGCATCGACACTGCGAAAACGGCCGACGAGCGCGACCGCCTTTACTTCCGCGCCGCGACCGGGTTCATCGAGACGGACGCCGTGCGCGCGCGCGAGTACGCCAACAAGATTGAGGACGCGGACTTGCGCGCGCAGTTGCTCGCCTTCGTCGACTTCCAGTCGGTGCGCGTCGCAATCGAAGCGAAGAAGCCGGAAGAGGCTTTGAGGTTCGCGCGCACGGGACAACTGACGAACGTGCAGCGCGCATGGTCTCTGACGGAGGTGGCGAAGCTTCTGGCGAAGACCGAGTCGGGGCGCGCGATTGAGTTGTTAGACGAGGCCGTCGCCGAGGCGCGAAAGATTGACGCGGCCTCGCCCGACCGCCCGCGCGCGCTCGTCGCCGTCGCCACGCAGCTCTACGGCCTCGACCGCCCGCGCGCGTGGGAGTTGATGTCGGAGATAGTCAAGGCGGCCAACGCCGTCCCCGACTTCAGCGGCGAGGACGGCGGCTTGAACGTCCGCGTGCAACTGCGCGGCGGCGGCGCGATGTCGACGAGCTTCAACATCGAGAGCTTCAACCTCGCGGGCGTCTTCGCGTCGCTCGCCAAAGAGGATTTGAATCGCGCGGTCGAGTTGGCGCGCGGGCTGACGGGCGAGCACACGCGCTCGATGGCGATGCTCGCCGTCGTGCGCACCGTGCTCAACAAGAACTCGGAGC